>JBDNIR010000019.1:0-5010 GCA_041688195.1 Marinobacter sp. | reverse complement strand
CTCAGGCAGGTAGGTGGCGATCTGCGGGAAGATCATGATCAGTGCCAGCCCGATGATTTCCACAATGACGAACGGGATGATCGACATGTAGATATCCTTCATGGTGATACTCGGCGGCACCACCCCTTTCAGGTAGAACAGGTTGAAACCGAAGGGCGGCGTCATGTAGCCGATTTCCATGTTGATGACGAACAGGATGCCGAACCAGATCGGATCAAAGCCGAGGGATTCCACAATCGGCATGAACACCGGCAGGGTAATCAGCATGATACCGACCGGGTCCAGCACCATCGCCAGCACGAAGGTGATCAGCATCATCGAGATAATGATGCCCCATGGGCCACCGGGGATCATTTGCACAAAGCCTTCGATCAGCTCCTGGGCACCCATGCTCTGGTAGGCGGCACTGAATGCGTGAGCCGCAAACAGAATCCACATGATCATGCCGGTCAGCTTGAAGGTGCGGATCGCCGCGTCGTTGATCAGAGCCCAGCTGAATTTGCGATACGCCAGGGCGGAAACCAGCGACCCCAGCACACCCACTGCAGCAGCTTCGGTTGGCGTGGTAATGCCGCCGATAATGGAGCCCAGCACCATCACCACAATCAGGATCGGCAGGATAACGGCCCGCAGGGCCTGGAATTTTTCCGGCCACGAGGCGCGCTCCTCTGGCGGCAACGCCGGTGCCAGGTGAGGCTGGAAGTAGCAGCGGATGATGATGTAAGCAATGGTGAGAACCATCAGCAGAATGCCCGGCAATACCCCGGCTGCGAACATCTGGCCGACCGACACGCCGGTAATCAGGGCGTACAGGATCATCAGGATGCTGGGCGGAATCAGGATGCCCCAGCCACCGCCGGTGTTGATGCACCCCAGCGCCATATTCTTGTCGTAACCCCGTTCCAGCATGGAAGGCAGTGCTATCGTACCCATGGCGACTACGGCCGCACCGCTGATGCCGCACATGGCGGCGAAGATCGCACAGATAAACAGGGTGCCGATTGCCAGGCCGCCCCGGACGCCACCCCACCACATGTACATCATGCGGTAGAGGTCATTGGCAACACCGGTTCGCTCCAGAATCATCGCCATAAAGACGAAAAGTGGTATCGCCACCAGCGTAAAACTGCCCATGGTGCCCCAGATCTGGGACGCCACCATATAGAAGGAGTCGAAACCCCAAGTGAAATACAAAAACACCACCGACACGCCACCAAGCACAAACGCCAGCGGTAAGCCGAGAATCAGGAAGAACAGCAGTGACCCGAAAAACAATAGTGTCAGGATTTCAATACTCACAACGGATCTCCCGCGGACTGTCCGGCATCAGGCTTGTAGTAGCTCAGGTTGAACGCGATGGCGATGTCCTGCAGCAGTTTGACGATGCCTTGTAGCACCAGCAGACCGGCACCCAGAGGGATGGCCGTTTTTATAGGCCAGATCGGCGGGTTCCAGGCCGAGTAGGTGGTTTCCAGATTGCCAATGGACTCCTGGGCCATATCAATGCCGAAGTACAGCAGCGCAAGGGTGAAAATGAAGAATACGATAGAGGTCACGATATCCAGCCCGGCCTGTGTGCGACGGCCAAAGTGGGAGTACAGCAGGTCAACGTTAACGTGGCCCCGGTGCGCCATGATGTAACCACCAGAAAGAATCGCATAGACACCGAATAGCATCTGGGTGAGTTCGTTGGTCCACACGGTGGGAGAATTCAGTAAATAGCGGAAGCCGACTTCCAGCAGCAAAAGCACAAACATGACTGCGACAAGCCACGCGACCCATCGTCCGATAAAGCCATTCAGACGGGTGACGCCGTTCATGAATGCGGTGAGCGCACGCATGGCAACCTCCGGTTAGCAAAACTGTGACAGACAAAAAACCGGGCAGCCTCTATGGAGGCTTACCCGGCGTATTGGTTTGCGGGCTTACAGGTACCCGAGATCTGTCAGGAAGCTCTTCAGCATGTTCAGGGCTTTCTGGGCATTTTCGCTGCGCTTGCCTTCTTCATCCCACATGCCCTGAGCGGTTTTAACCAGGCGGTCCTGAACATCAGCGGGCAAGGTGTTTATCTGAACGCCGTCTTCGGCAATCGCCTTGGCCAGGGTAATGCGCTCTTTATACAGGTATTCGTTGGTGCGCACCCAGAACTGCTCTTCCAGCGCCTGCTTGACGATCAGCTGCATGTCTTCCGGCAGTTTATCCAGGGCTTTCTGGCTGACGATGATGACGTCAGTGCCGGCAATGTTCAGGCTCGGCTGGACGTGGTACTTGGCTATTTCATAGAGCCCCATGCTGGAAGCGCCCTGGGCTGCGCCCCAGTGAGCGCCATCCACAACACCGGAATCCAGCGCGGTATAGAGTTCACCGCCGGGGATGTAGGACGCCGCCGCACCGGCTTCGGTCAGGAACTTCTGCAGCGTGCCGGAGGAGCGAATCTTCAGGCGGGTAAAGTCCTCCCAGCTATTGATGGGGTTCTTGACCACCATCTCGGTCGGATAGACCTTGTCGGTAGCCCAGTAAACGCCGTGTTCTGCTGCTTCGTCCCGCAGCATCTGCTCGAACCCGAGGTTTTGGTGGAAATAGGCGGCTTCCCAGACATTGCGGAACGCAAACGGCAGACCCGAGGCAATGCCGGCAAGGCTGATCTTATCCTGAGCGTAGGACGGGGAGATGGTACCCATCTCGAGAATGCCGCGGCTGACGGCGTTAAACGTCTCCTGAGGCTTGAACAGGGCACCGGATTCGTAAAGCTTGAGCTGCAGGCGGCCATCGGTGCGCTCTTCGAGTACATTCTTCAGGCGTACAAGGCTATCCTCATAAGAACTGCTGGAGCCGGGCCAGTGAGACTGCACCTTCCAGGTAAAGATATCTTGTGCGGCAGCGGGGCTGGCAGTTAGTGCGGCTGAAACACCGAGTGTAATGGCGGAGGCATAAACGGCGAGTTTTTTGCGATAGTGAGTAAGCATTTTCATAGCGTTACCTCTTGTTGTTGTGTCTGCTGTGTAGTGTCGGTTTTTTCTTTTTGTTTCGCACTGCGGTATTCGGGACTGCAAGGCGAATTATGATTTTCTGAATCTATCACATGATTGCCCGTTTGCAATAGCTTAGTAGATGTCTACTGTTTCAGGTAGGCAGCCCGCAGCTCCCGTTTCAATACCTTGCCAATAGTGTTCCGGGGCAGATGCTCGCGGAATTCAACGGCTGACAGTCGTTGGGCCTTGCCGAGACGAAGGTTGGCCCATTCCAGAATATCGGCTGCCGAAGTCCTGGAGCCGGGTGTTTTCACCACCAGGCCCAGCGGCGTTTCACCCCAGTAGTCACTGGGGATGCCGATCACGGCGGCATCGCTGACATCGGGATGTGCCAGCAGTACCTTCTCCAGGTCGACCGCGTAGATGTTGAAACCACCGGAAATGATCATGTCTTTGCGACGATCAAGAATATAAAGAAAGCCATCTTCGTCGAGCCGCCCCATATCGCCGCTTTTATAGAACACCTCGCCCTCGGGGCTGGTCCAGAGCATTTCCCGGGTCTGCTCATCGCGATTGCAATAGCCTCGCATCATGGCGCCGGCCCGGCCGGCAATCTCGCCGATTTCGCCGATGGGCAGGGTCTGGCCCTGTTCATCCAGTATGTGCACCTCCGAACCCTCGGTGGGCTTGCCAACGGAATCCCACTTGTCCGGGTGCAGGGCGCAATCAAGGCTGGTGGAAATGCCGCCTTCGGTCAGGCCATAGACTTCCAGCAGGTTGCCCGGCCAGCGTTCCAGCGCCTCACGAATCACCTCCGCGCGCAACGGCGCGCTGGTGGACAGCTTGAGCCGGAAGGCAGACAGGTCAAAACGGTCGAATTCCGGCTCTGCCAGAATGCGCTGGTACTGCACCGGCACCAGCATGGCGTGGGTTACTTTGTGGGCCTGGGCCAGCTCCAGAAAATGATGGGCATTGAATTTCGCCATCAGCACCAGGGTGCCACCGTTAAACAGGCTCGGCAGCAACGACACCAGTGTGGTGTTGGAGTACAGGGGCGTTGAGACCAGATTTATGGCATCGCCATCCAGCCCGTTACTGGTCATCCGGCGGATTTGCCGGGACCGGAACCGGTAATCGTGGAGTATGCCCTTGGGTGTGCCAGTAGTGCCTGAGCTGTAAATGATATTGAAGGCATCATCCAGAGTGACCTCCGCGGGGCCGGACTTCGCGGATGCGCCCTGCAGCCAGTCATCCAGGCAGATGCCGCTGCCATCGGGGCGATAATCCAGGCCGATGCGCTGGCCCGGCGCAATTTGGCCGAGATGGTTGCGAACCTCGTCGTAAAGCCCGGCATTGCGGCGGGACAAAAACAGGAAGCGGGCGTCACAGTCATTGATCATCAGGGCCAGCGACTCGCCACTGACCATGCCGGACAACGGCACCATACAACCACCTGCGATAAGCGTGCCGAGGTATAGGGCGACAAAATCGACGCTGTTCTCCGACAGCCCGGCGACGGTGTCACCAGGGGTCAGGCCCTGGGCCCGCAATTGGTTGGCAAGGGTGTTGGCACGGGCGACGAAGGCATGCCAGGTGATCTCCCGGTCGCCGTCTATGAGTGCGACTTTGTCAGGCCGGGTGCGGGCATACTCTTGTACCTTCCAGCCAATGGCGTCGAGCGCTTCTGTATTGTTTACCGGAGCGTAAACAGGCATCTTCCGCACATAATCTTTCATTTCGTAGCCTTTGATGATTGTTGTGTTCTGACTAGTGAAATTAATTTCCGAATATATTGACTCAAAACCGAGAGACATGACAAATTAAATGGAGCTCACGGAAACACGCCAATTATAAGAAAGGAACCTCCCATGATGCGTTTTAGCGAACGGGTAGCCCTGGTTACCGGCGCTGGCAGCGGCATTGGTCAGGCCACCGCAGTGCGGCTCTCCCGTGAGGGGGCCGATCTGGTGTTGGTCGACCAGTCGGAAGCCGGGCTGGCGGAAACCCAGGGTATGCTGTCGGAAGACTCTCGGGTAAT
>JBDNIR010000163.1:0-3080 GCA_041688195.1 Marinobacter sp. | reverse complement strand
CAAAGCTTTGCCATGCAGCAGATTGCGGACCCCGGCGAAATTTATCCGGTATTCCGGTATCTGTTTGAGAGGAAAGCAGCATGACCGCATCGATCGAGAAACCGTCCACCCGAAACCCGATTTCCACCGGTTCGGAATGGACCTTTGACCTGATCCAGCAATACGATGATGAAATTGCCAAATGCGCGGCCGAATTCGGGCTGGACACCTACCCGAACCAGATTGAAGTGATCAGCGCCGAACAGATGATGGACGCCTACAGCTCCGTGGGCATGCCGGTGGGCTATCATCACTGGTCATTCGGCAAGCAGTTCCTGAATACCTCCAAGGGCTACCAGCGGGGCCAGATGGGGCTCGCTTACGAGATCGTCATCAATTCCGACCCCTGCATCGCCTACCTGATGGAGGAGAACACCCTGCCCATGCAGGCCTTGGTTGTTGCCCATGCCTCTTACGGTCACAACTCTTTCTTCAAGGGCAATTACCTGTTCCGCACCTGGACTGACGCCAGCGCTATCATTGATTATCTGGTGTTCGCCCGGAATTACCTGGCGGAATGTGAAGAGCGCCACGGGCTGGATGCAGTGGAGGAAATCCTGGATTCCTGCCACGCCCTGATGAATTATGGCGTGGATCGCTACAAACGGCCGTCGCCGATCTCAGCGTCGGAAGAACAGCAACGCCAGAGCGATCGCGAGGAATACCTGCAGCGGCAACTCAACGACCTCTGGCGGACCATTCCCAAGTCCAGCCAGGATGAAGAGAGATCCCGTCGCAAGCAGCGCTACCCGGAAGAACCCCAGGAAAACCTGCTCTATTTCATCGAAAAGAACGCCCCTCTGCTGGAGACCTGGCAGCGGGAGGTTATCCGCATCGTCCGCAAACTGGGGCAGTACTTTTATCCCCAGCGCCAGACCCAGGTCATGAACGAGGGCTGGGCAACGTTCTGGCACTATACGTTGCTGCACCGGATGTATGATAAGGGCCTGGTTACCGACGGCTTTATGCTGGAGTTCCTGCAAAGTCATACCGCTGTGGTCTACCAGCCGCCGTTCAATAGCCTCTGGTACTCGGGCATCAATCCCTACACTCTGGGATTCTCGATCTTTACCGACCTGCGCCGCATCTGCGAAAAACCCACCGACGAAGACTGGACGTCGTTCCCCGACATCGCTGGCACCGACTGGGTTGAAACCCTGCACTTTGCCATGAAGAACTTCAAGGACGAGAGTTTTATCCTGCAGTTCCTTTCTCCCAAGGTTATAAGGGATCTGAAACTCTTTGCCATTGGCGATGACGAACAGGAAGAGGTGTACCGCATTACCGCCATTCATGACGAAACCGGCTATCGCCGCCTGCGGGAGCAACTGGCGCGGCAATACAACCTGAGCTTCCGGGAACCCAACATTCAGGTCTGGAATGTGGATGTACGCGGCGACCGTTCACTGACCCTGCGTCATATCCCGGTCAACAGCGTACCGTTGGACGAGTCCAGCAATGAGGTGATTCGCCATGTGCATCGCCTGTGGGGCTTTGATGTCCACCTGGAAAGCGTGGAAGACGACACTGTGACAGAAGAGTTCCACTGCCCGCCGAAAGAACTCGAGCTGGATGACGAATAACGGAGTTCTTTAACGCGTGGCTACGCTGGTGGTGACGGTTGGCACGCTGATCGTCACGGCCAGGCCCCCGCTATGAGCCTCGGAAAGCGTCAGTTCGCCACCATAGAGTTTGACCAGATCCGTTACAATCGCCAGCCCGAGCCCTGAACCGGAACGATGTTCATCCAGCTTGCCGCCCCGTTTCAGGGCTGCTTCGCATGCGCTCATCGTCATACCTTTGCCATCGTCTGTGATGGTTATTTTGAGTTGATCAGCGCTCACTTCAAACGTCATCCGGATTTCACTTTCAGCCCATTTGACGGCATTTTCCAGCACATTACCCAGCATTTCCTGTAGATCCTGAGAATCCATGCAAACCCTGACCGACGGTCCTGGCGGCGTCAGAAACCGGAGTCCACGACGCTCCGCCAACCGTTTGATGCCTTCCAGAACTGGCGCGATGACTGTCTGAACTTCAACCGACCTGGTAAATGATACCGCGCCCGCTGCCGAGGCCCGCGCCAGGTGATGCCGAACCGCCTCATCCAGCCGGGAGAGCTCTTTTACGACGGCGCCGCGCTGGGCATCCGGTAGCCGGTCAGACAGGGTTTTCAATACACTGACCGGGGTTTTGAGTGCGTGGGCAAGATTGCCTGCAGCGGTCCGACCCCGGTCGAACCGGGGGTCTCCCAGAGCCCGACCGCTCACCAGGGTGTCTGCTTCCGGGCTGTCAGCACCAGTACGGGGACGTCAATGGTCTCCCGTCGCAACCGCTTCCACCAGCAATCCTGCATCTCTGAGGGAATCACTCAGGGCATCGGCCAGCGGCTGGTCATCCTCTACCAGTAGGACTTTCATTTCAGGAACAGTTTCATTTGCGTGTCATACCCCGGATATTACTGCCTTCAATACCGATTAACTGGCCCGATACCGCGTCCACTTCGAACTCGACTACTTGCCCGTCCGAGCCGATCATTTCGATTTCATAGATGATCTGGCCACCATCCCGCTCAAATTCAACTTCCACAACCTGGCCAATATAGTCCTCTTCGAGCCGGTTCAATACCGCAGGCAGGGACAGAATCCGGCCTGCCTCGACTTCCCGGTGAAGCTCGGTCCAGTCATCGTCGGCACGCGCTACCACAGACACGCCGCCAACCGTCAAGGTAAGCGACAGCAACAGTAGAGGTGGTATAAACCAGGGTAGTGTTTTCATGGCAACAGTGTGTCAAAGCCTACATGAACAGATCATGAACGGTACGCTCAGCTCCCGGTCAGGTTACCTCAGGTAAAAAGGACACACTGAAGACGTCGCCAGCCAGTCAACAACAAGCCGGTGACGCCAGTGAGAAGATCGGAAACAGTATGCACATCCCATACAGATTTGACGAATTCAAACCCAAACAAGGAGTATGAACGATGAAAAAGACAATCATGAGTTTTGCTGTCGCCACCGCACTGATCGCCCCTACCGCCTTT
>JBDNIR010000162.1:0-10099 GCA_041688195.1 Marinobacter sp. | reverse complement strand
TGGCGCAGGCGCGGGGAAAAAGCGTTGATGGTGCCCAGAACTTCTTCGGCTTCCTCAATAAAGATATCGAGAATTTCGTCATCCAACAGCTCGGCGTCGGAGCTTTTTTGTTCCGGAACGCCGGCTTCAGCGGCCTGGACCGCTTCGTCTGCATTACGGTCCCAGGTGGGCTCGGCGCCCACCGGGAAGCCCAGTGTTTCCAGGCTGTCCTCTGCGATCCTGAGGATCGCGTCGTTGTCTTCAATACCCTCCGCCAGACGTTCAAGGTAATACTCGATACTGGTGATGGTATCGGCCAACGTATCGAGCTGCTGCCAGTCGGGGATGCGCTTGCTGTCAAGCAGGACATCGGTGATGTAGCGCTCTGAGGATTCGAGCATGTCCGCAACGCGGTTGAGCGGAATCAGCCGCAACCCGCCGCGGATGCTGTGAAGCAGGGCAGGAACCTCTTCAATCTCGCGTTCGTCCCACTGGGAGGCAATGTAGTTAACAACGGCGGTCTTGACCTGATCAAGGGAATTGCGTGACTCCCTGAGTAACGCGCTGTTGGCCTCACCAAGTTCACGGGTGCCGAGTTCAATACCGCTGTCTTCGCCGCGTTTAGCGGAGTGACGGTCTTTTTCAAGGCCCGCCAGAGTGGCTTCGATGTACAACAGCGCACCGGCGATATCCATCAGAGTGCCATCGTCTGCTGGCTCATTCTGGGTGGCGAGGCGCTCCAGCAACTCAATTTGTTCTGTCGCAACACGGCGAGGTATGCCAAGGCCCAGCACCGCGAGGGTGTTGGCCACCTGTTGCAAGCCTGGCAGCAGTTCTTCCAGCTCCTGGTTCTGACGGAGTTCAGCACGTACATACAGGTCGAGCTGGTCCTTGAGCTTGGCGAGTTCTTCGTTGAGCGCGAGGACGACAGAATGAATTGCTTCCCGGCCCGGCCCTGAGACCCGGTCGCGGACCTCATCAATGGCCTGGTCGGAGGGTAATGCCTTGTCGAGCTTGTACTGTTCCACCAGCTGACGGACATAGGCAGTGTCGAGATCCTGCGCCCGGGCTACATAGTAAAGCAGGTGTTTAAACAGCGCTTCCGGAATAGGCTGCTGCAGAATGTCCACGTGTTCGTCAATCAGACAGCGAAGTTCAGTGTCGAGACTTCGGAGAATCGATTTAACCGCAGCATTGACGGGGTTGTGACCGCTCTGCAAGGAATCAACAAAACCGCCAACTGCCCGCCATAATTCCACCCGTGGGGTTTGCTGGCATAGTTTGATCAGCCGCTGAATGACCTTGTGGAGATAATCGTAATGGGCGTCCAGATCGGTTTCTCTGACGATGCCGGCCAGCGCGAACTGATACATTTGCCGAAGCTTGCGAATGTGCCCGAGTACTTTCGGATCCTGCAGTCGCTGGGAGGCATTAGCCACAGGGGCAATGCGGGCAGCACTCAGATCCGGTTTGAACAGCGAGGTATCGGACAGCAGTGGTTCGCCGCGGGCGGCGCGTAAGTCGTTCAGCAACGGCAACAGCACCAGCGGGAAATCGTCCTTGCTGGTGCCAAGATGTTCCAGGTACTGAGGCAGCTGCAGGATCGCCTGCATCAGAACTCCGACAGCTTCATCAACGCTGGCGACGGTTTCATTCAGGACAGCCTGGGTGAGTTTTTCCATCTCTTCGGTGAGCAGGGCCGCACCGTAGAGTTCCACCATTTTCAGGGTGCCGTGAACCTGATGAAGATAGTTCAGACAAAAGCGCAGGCGCGCGGTATCGTCACGATTGTCGACGAATGCCTCGAGTGCCTGCTGACCCTGTGTCAGCGTTTCCTGTATTTCGCCCCGAACCCAGTCCAGCGCGATGCTGTCATGGTGATTGCCCATAACCACTCCGGTTAATCTTCGTCAGTCTGACGTCGCATCCACGCCAGAATATTTTCCGAGGGTACCCGCTGCAGCCCGGGGGGCTGCCAATCGGTTAGCTCCCCCTGGCCGAGGACGAGTAAGCCCCCGGGTGCCAGCCGTTCTGCAAGCTGTTTTACAATTTCGCGCCGTCGCCAGCGACGAAAATAAATCAGCAAGTTCTGGCATACGGTGTTCCGTTCCGCTGGACGGAAATGCCGGGACTTTAATTCGTCATCCACTCCAAGCAACTTGCGGGCGCTGAACAGACCTCGCTGCGCCTCGTCCATGGTTGGGAGTCGGCGCAGTGACCAGATGCCGGAGCTGTCAGACAGGTTGTTGTGCGTTGCAGCCATAAACCGTCAGGAGCTCGGGCGGTGCATTTAGCTCAGCACCGGGACGTCGCTGTCTTCCTCTTCTTCGCTGTCTGCCATTTCTTCTTCTGGCAAGGTGAAACCTGCTACCGAAGACCGCAGCTGGGAAGCCATGTCAGCCAGGTTACCGATCGACTTCGCCGTGGCGTTAGTACCGGACGAGGTCTGCGAGGTGATTTCCTGGATGACGTTCATGGTGTTGGAAATGTGAGCCGCAGAAGACGCCTGCTGGCGCGCTGCGTTGGAGATGTTCTGAATCAGTTCCGCGAGGTTCATCGATACGTTCTCGATTTCCTCGAGGGCAACACCCGCGTCTTGTGCCAGGCGCGCACCACGGACCACCTCAGCGGTGGTGTGTTCCATGGAGATAACAGCTTCGTTGGTGTCAGACTGGATCGTCTTAACCAGCGCTTCAATCTGCTTGGTGGCCGCAGAGGAGCGTTCCGCAAGACGCTGAACCTCGTCCGCAACAACCGCGAAACCCCGGCCCGCGTCACCGGCCATGGAGGCCTGGATAGCAGCGTTCAGGGACAGGATGTTGGTTTGGTCGGCGATGTCGTTGATCAGCGATACGATGTCACCGATCTCCTGGGAAGATTCACCCAGACGCTTGATCCGTTTGGAGGTTTCCTGGATCTGCTCACGGATGTTGTCCATGCCGCGGATGGTGTTCTGAACCACTTCCGCGCCTTTTTTCGCAATCGCAACTGACCGTTCGGCAACCGCGGAGGATTCAGCCGCGTTGGAGGATACCTGGTCGATGGACACCGCCATCTCGTTAACCGCAGCAGAGGCGCCAGCAATTTCCTGGGCCTGGTGCTCGGAAGCGTCGGCAAGGTGCATGGCCGTAGCCTGGGTTTCCTGGGCCGCCGAAGCAACCCGTACGGCCGTGCCACGAATGGCCTGTACCAGCCCGCGCATCTGGTCGATCGCGTAGTTGATGGAGTCGGCGATGGCACCGGTGAAGTCCTCGGTTACCGTGGCCTCTGTTGTCAGGTCACCATCCGCCAGGCCGGCGAGTTCGTCCAGCAGTCGCAGGATCGCGTTCTGGTTCTGTTCGTTCTGCTCCTGGGTGGTCGCCAGACGTTCCTGGGCGGCGCGATACAGGGAGAGACCGATCAACACCACCATCGCTGCCATTGCTGCAAGCAGGATGTAAGCGAGGGTAGGGCTGATGAAGCGTGAGATGGCCTGAGCTGCAAACTGGTTGGCAAGGGCTGAGGTGTTATTCAGCAGTAGCTGCGAGTTCTCAAAAATTTCGCTGGCGGCTCTACGAACCTTGAAGAGGTCGGGAGAAGCTTCAAGAATCGCGTCAACGTTCTGGGAAACGAACTCGAACAACTCATCAACTGCTTCGAGACCGTAAATGGCGTCTTCATCCTGGACCTGGGAAATGCCCATGGCCTGGTTGCCGTTTACTTGACCTTCCAACACCCGGCCAAACAGACTGGCGTCGCGGCCAAACCGGTCGGCTGCGATAACCGCGTCTTCATCACCGGAAAGTACGTTGTTAACAGACCGCACGATACGTTCTGCTAACAGTGACTGGCGCTGGGCCAGCGCGATCTGTTCTGCCGGAGCGTTGTTATCGAGCAGGATCTGAACGATATCGTCGTACTCAACCTGCAGCTGGGGGATCGTCTCGTTCAGGGTCTGGGCAACCTGGTGAAGGCCCAGTACCGCTTCCTGAGTGGAGACAATGCTGTCAGCGTTTTCCCGCACCGACTCCCAGTTTTGCTGTACCGGACTCTGGGCTGCCAGCTGGCTCGGGGGTAGGCCGGTTGCCGGGTTACCATTGATCATGAAACCCCAAAGCTGTGAGAACTCGTTCCGCGAACGCTGGAGCTGCTCGAACGCGGACGCAGTGCCACCGGCCGCCTCCGTCGCGTTCTTGGCGATCTCCTGCGAAAGCACCCTGAGGTCGTTCGCATGGGCGATGTATTCCTGATCATTCTGGCTATTCTTGTTGATAATAAACAAGACCACAACGAGCAGGACGGTCAGTGCGATCAACGCGGCGATCAGGCCGGCAACAAGTTTGTTGACGCCCTGTCCCGAATTGGATCTTCCGGCTCTATTCTTCATTTTCTGGCTCCCGGCCTCTTCTTTGGCAAGTTAGGTTCTTCTGCGGGTGTTGAGAGTCGATGGTGATGTTCCTGCCATTGTCATCACCACTGGGCAACGTCCAGAAAGCGCTCATCTTCGAGTAGTTCGAAAGTTGAGAAGACTTTCCAGGTTTCCTCATTTCGCTCATACCCTCCCTGAATGAAAGGTTGAACGTTTGCGGGGGTTTCCGTGGGATCAGCCACAAAACTATCCACCGCGAAATACTGCATTCCCGATACGCTATCGACCACCAGGCCACTGAACATGTCACCCTGTTCAACAACGAGGACCCGGCGTTCTCGCTGACTGCGGGAACTGCGGGGTAGTTCAAAATAGTGGGCAAGATCAATCAGGGGCAACAGGCGGCCACGAACATTGGCCGCCCCTAACATAAACGAACGAACCCCCGGCACATGTGTGAAGCGGGGGACGTGAAGTATTTCAACAACCTCACCCATCGGAGCCACGTAACGCTGGCCAGCCAGAACGAAACCAATGCCGTTCCACAACTGAACGGCTTCCTGCTGCTCCGGCAAACCGGCGGCAAGCATCCGGCTGCGCTGGGCAATATCCGTCAGAACGGCGTAAGGGGCGGCCTGGGCGGACATGCGTACTCCATGCAAGAGGTTGGTTGGATCAGGAAATCAGACTATTGATTGTTTTAATCAGATCGTCTTCATTTACCGGCTTTACCAGATAACCCTTGGCGCCCTGGCGTGTCCCCCAGACGCGGTCAGTTTCCTGGTCTTTGGTGGTCACAATGATCACCGGGATTGATGCGGTCTCAGGCGCACGGGTCAACTGACGGGTTGCCTGGAAGCCATTCAGGCCAGGCATAACCACATCCATCAGGACCAGGTCCGGAGTCTCTGCGCGGGCTTTGGCGACGCCATCGGCGCCGTTGTCCGCAGTCAGGACTTCATGCTTGTGCTTCTCAAGAATGCTTGAGATTTTCTTAACTTCGGTGGGCGAGTCATCAACAATCAGGATGCGGGCCATGGTTTCCTCAATCTCAATAAAGGTTCTTTGCGTCAGCGGGTTACTGTTCCAACTGGGGAACATACTGGCGAATGGTGTTAAGAAGTTCGTCTTTGCTGAACGGTTTGGTCAGATACTGGTCTGATCCGACAATACGCCCTTTAGCTTTGTCGAAAAGACCGTCTTTGCTGGAGAGCATAATGACGGGCGTTTTCTTGAACGCCGAATTGTTCTTGATCAGAGCGCAGGTTTGGTAGCCATCAAGCCGTGGCATCATAATGTCGACAAAAATGATGTCAGGCTGAGAATCGGCAATCTTGGCAAGGGCATCAAAACCATCTGTTGCAGTTATTACATCGCAACCAACCTTTTTGAGTAGGGTCTCAGCGGTGCGACGAATGGTTTTGCTATCGTCAATCACCATAATTTTCAGGTTCTCGAAGTTGTCATCCATTGTCCAACTGCCTTGCGCTCTGCGGTGTCATATTTGGAGATCGGCTTTTTAACACACAATTTAAGGGTGTTCTATAAGCCACGCTTATTTATAGAGTATCGGTGGCTGGAGAAAAAGCATAACTTTGTGTCTAAATGTACTCTTAATTAGTCCATTTACGGACCCCGGCCAACGCTATTCGGGTGCATTCGACGAGCGGGTGCAATACCATCTGGGGTGAAGCATAGCACTTATTATTAATAGCGCTCTGCTAACAGGTTCCTGTTTCTCCATTTATTTCAAGGGATGCTATGACAGTTCGACTCGGTGTGGTGATGGATCCGATTGAGGATATCCACTTCAAGAAAGACAGCTCGCTGGCGATGCTTTTGGCGGCGCAACAGCGCGGCTGGGAAATTGAATACATGGAGCTGCCGGATCTCTACCTGCAGGGTGGCAGGGCCATGGCCCGGACCCGCAACCTGACCGTCCACATGAATCCGGACGATTGGTACAGCTTTGGCCAGTCCCGGGATCGTGATCTCGGCGAGCTGGACGTCATCCTGATGCGCCAGGACCCACCGGTAGACCGGGAGTTCCTGATGGCCACCTATATACTGGAGGCGGCAGAGCTGGCGGGCGCTCTCATCGTCAACCCGCCGGCTGCGCTGCGGGACTGTAACGAAAAGTTATTCGCCACCCAGTTTGAAGACTGCACTCCGCCACTGATCGTCACCCGCTCCGCTGCCCGCCTGAAGGCATTTTATGCGGAACACGGGGATGTCATCATGAAGCCGGTTGACGGTATGGGCGGTCGCTCTATTTTCCGGGTGCGCGAAAGCGATGCCAACCTGGGGGTTATTATCGAAACTCTGACCCAGAATGGCGAGCACCAGGCCATGGCGCAAAAGTTCATCCCCCAGATCAGTGAAGGCGACAAACGCATTCTGCTGATCGACGGCGAGCCGGTGCCTTATGCGCTCGCCAGAATTCCGTCCCACGGTGAAAACCGTGGCAACCTGGCCGCCGGTGGGCGCGGCGAAGGCCGCGAGCTGACCGCCCGGGACCGGGAAATCTGTGCCCGGGTGGCGCCAGCCATAAAAGCGAAGGGGCTGATTTTCGTGGGCATCGATGTCATCGGTGATTACCTGACAGAAATCAACGTCACCAGTCCCACGTGTATTCGGGAACTCGATGCGGCCTTCGGAATTGATATTGGTGGCATGTTGATGGACGCCATTGAGCGACGGCTGAGATAATATGTCGGGCATGAAAAAATCGCAGTTGCCGGCGGCGAGCCCCGACATCAAAGCAGTAGTGAAAAACAGGCAGTGAGACACTAACCGGCATGGCGGCTCAGGTCAGCGATTTTGATCGCTTTTCGTTTACACTTTTTATGGCGCTGGCGTTACACGCAGTTCTGGTGCTGGGTATCACCTTTGCCCAACCCGATCCGCCGAATTCCGCTGAAACCCTGGAAATTACACTGTCCCAGTTTGATGATCAGGACGCCCTGGAAGATGCGGATTTCCTGGCTCAGACCAATCAGCAGGGCAGTGGCACCGAGGAAGAAAAGCAGGAGCTGACCAGCCCCCAGCAGTCAAGCTTCAGTGACAGCCAGGTTGCCGAGGTGCAGCCGCAAGCGCCCACCACCACTGAGCCGGCCGTGCGCACCGAGCAGCAGGTAGTTGAAACCACAGCGCCCAGCACGCGGAAGACGCCATGGGCCAACCCGGTAGAGGAGCCACCGGAAGAGAAACTGCCGGTGGCAGAGAAAAAAAGCCTGATGAAGCGCAGCCTCGAGATCGCCAGCCTGGAAGCAAGGCTGGACGACCAGATGCGGGTCTACGCCAAAAAGCCGAGAGTGTTGCGGGTCACGTCGGTGTCTACCCTAAGCGCCACCAATGCCTGGTATGTGCGAAACTGGATCAATAAGGTGGAACGGGTGGGCAACATTAATTACCCGTCTGAAGCTCGCCAGGCCGGCATACATGGCACCGTCCGGATGCTGGTGGTATTAAGGAAGGACGGCACCGTCAAAGAGTTGCAGGTGCTGGAATCGTCTGGAAGCAGCCTGCTGGATGACGCCGCCATCCGGATTGTGCGCTTGGCAGCACCGTTTTCCTCTTTTCCGGAGGAGCTCAGCAAGGAGAGTGACGTGCTCGAAATTATCCGAACCTGGTCATTTCAGCGAAAAGGTCTGAGCTCAGGATGAGTGCCGCCACGGTAACTCCCCAGAGCCTCAGGGGCCATTTCCTCATCGCCACGCCGTATCTGGGCGACCCCCGGTTTCACGGTGCTGTCGTGTATCTGTGCGATCACTCCGATGTCGGCGCGCTGGGAGTGATGGTCAACCGCCCGCTGGAGATCTCCCTGGGCGAGGTGCTGGAGCAGCTCGACATGGAAGGAGGGGAGCTGGATTGCCCGGTCTTCAGTGGCGGCCCGGTAGAACCTGAACGCGGCTTTGTGCTCCACGAGCCCGCGATGACATGGCAGGCAACCACGCCGATCAGCAACGATATTATGCTCACCATCTCCAGTGATGTGTTGGCGTCCATTGGCGAGGGCGAAGGCCCCCCGAGATACCGGGTAGCGTTGGGGTATTCCGGTTGGGGCGAAGGCCAGCTCGAATCCGAGTTGGCTGGCAATGCCTGGCTGACGTGCCCGGCCAACGCCGAACTGCTGTTTGGTTCGGGCTGGGAAAATCTCTACAGCGCGGTGCTCCGGCAACTGGGCATAGATCTCAACCAGCTTAGTGACTCGATCGGCCATGCGTGAACCCGGCCAACGTCAGGTGATGGCATTCGATTTCGGCACCCGGCGTATCGGTGTTGCCTTCGGCCAGGAGCTGCTGGGCAAGGCTCGCCCCCTGACCATGTTACCCGCCAGGGATGGCATTCCCGACTGGTTGGTGATCGAAAAACTCATGGCTGAATGGCAGCCGGACCAGGTCGTCGTGGGTTTGCCGCTTAACATGGACGACACCGAAAACGACATGTGTGACCGGGCCAGAAAATTCGGCAAACGTTTGCATGGCCGGTTTCATGTGCCGGTTGAAATGGTGGACGAACGCCTGACGAGCTTTGAAGCCAAAGGTGAAGTGATGGCCGCTGGTGGCGAGCGGAATTTTGGCAAGTACGGGGTCGATGATCTGGCCGCCGTATTGATTCTTGAAACCTGGTTTCGACAGGTTGCAGACTGACAGTACGTTGCTATCGCATAGGGGGTGGGCAATTAAATGACCGCATTACTCGATATGGACCAGTTACTGGACCAGCTTGAATCCGGGCTGCGCGAGCAACTGAAAGCGCGCGCGATCACCGACCCGGTACTGGTGGGCATCCGCACCGGCGGCGTCTGGCTGGCGGATGCGTTGAAGAAGCGCCTGGGGCTCGACGGCCCCTACGGTGAGCTGGACATCTCATTCTACCGGGACGATTTCAGCCGCATCGGCCTTAACCCCCGTGTGCTGCCTTCCCGCTTGCCGTTTGAAACCGAAGGCCGGGATATCATCCTGATTGACGACGTCATCATGAGTGGCCGAACCATTCGCGCTGCGATGAACGAACTCTTCGATTACGGCCGTCCGGCGAGTATCATACTGGCCACCCTGATTGACATGGGTGCCCGTGAGTTACCGATCCAGCCCGATGTGGTGGCCAGAAAACTGAGCCTGGCGCCTCACCAGCGCGTTAAACTGCGCGGCCCGGACCCATTGCACATAGAAGTACGGGACACAGACCACTAAGCACCACAACCGAGAAGGCATACGGGCAATCATGACGGCATACGACCCTTCCGCACCCTCTCTGCAGCTGACACCGGATGGCCAGCTCAAACATTTCCTTACCCTGGACGGCCTTGACCGGGCCTTGCTGACCGACATTCTCGATACCGCCGATTCCTTCATCGAAGTGGGCGAACGCACCATCAAGAACGTGCCGTTGCTGCGCGGACGCACGGTGGTTAACCTGTTTTTCGAATCCAGCACCCGCACCCGAAGCACCTTTGAGCTGGCCGCAAAACGGCTGTCGGCAGACGTGCTCAACCTGGACATCAACACCTCCGCCACCTCCAAGGGCGAATCCCTGTCGGACACGCTGCTGAACCTCGAGGCCATGGCCAGCGACATGTTCGTGGTGCGTCATTCCCAGAGCGGTGCTCCGCATTTCATCGCTGAGAGCGTCACCCCCGGCGTCGCGATCATCAACGCCGGCGACGGGCGCCATGCCCACCCGACCCAGGCCATGCTGGACATGCTGACGATTCGCCAGCACAAACATGAGTTTGAGGGCCTCCGGGTTGCCATTGTCGGAGACATC
>JBDNIR010000161.1:0-5679 GCA_041688195.1 Marinobacter sp. | reverse complement strand
TGGAAGAATGCCGGCACCTGAAGCTGGACCTGGTGTTACCGGATGTCAGTACCTCGGAATATACCTTCACGGTCAACGATGACGGCCAGATCGTTTACGGTCTCGGTGCCATCAAAGGGCTTGGTGAAGGACCGATCCAGAGCATTGCCGACGCGCGGGAAACCGGTGGCCCGTTCAAGGACCTGTTTGAGTTCTGTCGCCGGGTAGATATGAAAAAGGTCAATAAGCGCGCCATGGAAGCTTTGATCCGATCAGGTGCTATGGACAAGCTTGGTCCGGGCCGGGCGCACATTACCGCGAGTATTGAGAAGGCGATTCAGCAGGCTGGTCAGCAGTCCCGTAATGAGTCTGTGGGAATGGTGGATATGTTCGGGGAAATGCTGGGTGGCGATGACGACATAAATCTGTTTGATGATGTGGCTAATGTGCGGGAATGGCCTGAAAAGCAGCGCCTGAAGGGAGAGAAGGATACGCTCGGGCTTTATCTGACGGGCCACCCCTTTGATGAGTACGAGCGTGAAGTCCGACGGTTTGTGCGTTCACCGATTGCCGATCTGAAGCCGTCCCGGACGCCGCAACGTCTGGCCGGGCTGGTGGTGGCACAGCGCACCATGAAGACCCGCAGCGGCCAGACCATGTGTTTTATCACGCTGGATGATCGCAGCGCCCGAATCGAAGCAACGCTATTCTCGGAAGTATATTACGCCAATCGTGAGCTGCTGCAGTCCGATCAAGTGATTGTGGTTGAAGGGCAGGTCAGCCATGATGACTACTCAGGACAGATGAAAGTACGGGTCAGCGATATTATGGACGTTGGCGCCGCACGTCAGCGATTCAGCCGCGGGCTTCAATTGGCGGTGAGGGCTGATCAGTTGCAGAACGACTTATTGGATCGGCTTGACGACACCTTGCGACCGTTTCGCTGTGAAGGCAGCCCGGTTTGGATTGATTACCAGGGCCCGGACGCCCGCACGCGCATCCAGCTCGGTGATAGCTGGCGAGTCCAGCCTGATGACGCACTGCTGCTCGAACTGAGGTATCTGGTGGGCGACCAGGCTGTTGAACTGGTCTATGATTAGACATGGGAATGGACAACTCATACCAATGTCCGCTTTTGCTTGCAAAACTGCGCTGCTATTTTTAGCGAAATTCTAAACTTGCGGGGGTCCCGCAGCAATTTACCCCCTCGCTTGGCAAAAAATGACGGAACATCATGAACCCAAATTATCTGGATTTTGAACAGCCTATTGCCGACCTTGAAGCCAAAATTGAAGAGCTTCGGATGGTTGGAAACGATACCGAAATTAACATTACCGATGAGATCAGCCGACTCAAGAATAAAAGTGTCAGTCTGACGGAGAGTATCTTCTCGGACCTGGCACCCTGGGATATTTCCCGCCTTGCCCGGCACCCGCGCCGCCCTTACACCAGAGATTACATTGATCTGATCTGCGAGGATTTTGACGAGCTGCACGGCGACCGTCATTACGCAGACGACCTCGCCATCGTCGGAGGCACGGCCCGATTGGACAACCGCCCCGTGATGATCATTGGCCATCAGAAAGGGCGAGAAGTGCGGGACAAGGTCAAGCGCAATTTCGGTATGCCCCGACCCGAAGGTTACCGTAAGGCACTGCGCCTGATGGAGATGGCCGAGCGGTTCAAGATGCCGATTCTGACATTCATTGATACACCGGGGGCTTATCCTGGTATCGGAGCGGAAGAGCGTGGCCAGAGCGAAGCCATCGCATTCAATCTGGCGGTGATGTCCCGTCTCAAGACGCCGATTATTTCCACGGTGATCGGAGAGGGTGGTTCCGGTGGCGCGCTGGCTATTGGTGTCTGCGACCGGCTCTTCATGTTGCAATATTCCACCTATGCCGTTATTTCCCCGGAGGGTTGTGCCTCCATTCTCTGGAAGAGTGCGGAGTACGCTGCTACTGCAGCGGAATCCATGGGGGTAACGGCTGATCGCTTGAAGGTGCTTGGTGTGGCTGACCGGGTGATCTCGGAGCCGCTGGGCGGCGCCCATCGCAAACCCGAGGAAATAGCGCAGGCATTGCGCAAGAATCTGAACGAAGGGTTGGAAGAATTGTGCAAGCTGGCACCTGATGAACTGGTCGCTCGCCGCTATGAACGTTTGACTCGTTATGACACCGGGCGGTAACAGCCGCCTGAATGGCGTTGCCTGGCCGTCAGAACTCATAGCCGCTGTAAGTGCCACTCCTCCGGCCCACAAGATTTGGGTGGCCTTCAGCGGCGGCCTTGATTCCACGCTCCTCCTGCATGCAGCCCATCATTGCATGGGTGGCCAGATCGCTGCTTTTCACATCAATCACCAACTTCAACCCAATGCCGGTGAATGCGAGGCCCACTGCCGAACGGTTTGCCATGGTTTGGATATTGAGCTGATTGTTGAACCTGTGGATGTCGAGTCAGTCAACGGGGTCGGCCTCGAAGAATTGGCCCGGGATGCACGGTATCGCGCTTTCGAGAGAAGATTGAGTCCGGGTGAAGTATTGTTGATGGCCCATCACGGTGACGATCAGGCTGAAACGGTGTTATTCCGGCTGGTGCGAGGAACCGGTGTGGCGGGCTTGGCGGGTATGCCTGCGCAACGCTCACTGGGGGGAGGATTGTTATTCCGGCCATTGCTGGCTTTTGATCGCGAACAGCTGTCCCAATGGGCGACCCGGTTAGGCCTGCAATGGGTGGATGATCCAAGTAACGACGACCAGGGCTTTGACCGGAACTTTCTCCGTCACACTATCCTGAAACCGCTCAAACTGCGTTGGCCCACGCTTGTGCAGCGCCTGCGCCATACCGTTGAGGCCTGCCGGGAGGCAGATCAGCTGGCTTATCGTCTGGCGCAGATGCAGTACGCATCCTGTGCCGATGCCGGAGGCGCTATCGGGTTGGCTGCGTTCCGATCTCTGACTTTGGCTGAGCAGAAAAACCTGTTGCGATGGGTCATCCTCGAACGTGGCTGGGCGCTCCCCTCGGTAAAGCATTGGGGTAAGGCGCTGGCACAACTGGCGACGGCAAAGGCGGACGGCGCTCCAGAAATTCAGGGTGACGGGTTCGCCATCCGGCGCTACCGTGATGCGCTTTATCTGGTGGCTGAACTGAAAACAGTGCCATCCTCGCCCAGGGTTTTATCGGCCTCCTGTCCGGTGGCGTGGGGGCAGTACCGGTTTTGCCTGGAGGCTGCCGGGAGGGATGGGAGAGCAGCGTCCGAGCTTGAAGTGAGGGCAAGAGCTGGAGGCGAGCGCATTCGGCCGAGCCAGACTGGCCCCTCACGCTTATTGAAGACCTGGTTGCAGGAAGCGGCCGTTCCACCCTGGCAACGACCGGGGTTGCCCCTGTTATGGGTGGCAGGAGAAGTGGTTGGCGTAGCCGATTTGTGGCTTTCTCCCCGGTTCTCGGGGGAGTCGCCGGAGAGCGGTTGGCGAATCCTGGTGAAGCGGGATTTTAATTGAGAAGGCAGGGCCTTTCTGGTAGCCTAATCTCCCATCTTGAGATGACAATCTCCCTCCTTAAACCGAACCAGACTAATTACACGGAATCTGCATGACGCGTTATATTTTCGTCACCGGCGGTGTTGTGTCCTCCTTGGGGAAAGGTATCGCATCTGCCTCGCTGGCAGCGATCCTGGAGGCACGCGGCTTAAAAGTTACCATTCTCAAGCTGGACCCGTATATCAACGTGGACCCCGGCACCATGAGCCCGTTCCAGCACGGTGAAGTGTTTGTCACCGAAGACGGTGCAGAAACCGATCTTGACCTGGGTCACTACGAACGTTTTATCCGCACTCCAATGACCCGTCGTAATAATTTCACTACGGGTCGAGTCTACGAAGAAGTTATTCGCAAAGAGCGTCGTGGCGACTATTTGGGGGGGACAGTACAGGTAATTCCCCACATCACCGACGAGATCAAGCGCCGTGTGGTCGAGGGTGCAGCTGGCGTTGATGTCGCCATGATTGAGATTGGCGGCACCGTAGGTGACATTGAGTCGCTGCCGTTTCTCGAAGCCTGCCGCCAGATGAAGGTTGAAGTCGGTTCCCAGCGCGCGCTGTTCATGCACCTGACTTTGGTGCCGTATATCGCAACTGCCGGGGAAATCAAAACCAAACCGACACAGCATTCCGTCAAGGAAATGCGTTCGATTGGCCTGCAGCCGGATATACTGTTGTGCCGTTCTGAGCATGAAGTTGATCTGGGCTCCCGTCGTAAGATCGCATTGTTTACCAACGTTGAAGAGCGTGCGGTTATCCCGATGCAGGATGCGCGCTCAATCTACGAAATCCCCCGCATGCTCCACAGCTTCGGGCTCGATCAGATCGTTATCGATCGCTTTAACCTGGACGCTGGGCCGGCCGACCTGAGTGAGTGGGATGCCGTCATTGAGTCGCAACTCAACCCCGAGAACGAAGTCACCATCGCGATGGTGGGCAAGTACATGGAGTTGCTGGACGCCTACAAATCATTGATTGAGTCACTGTTGCACGCGGGCATCAAAACCCGTACCAAAATCGTGATGAAGTACATTGATTCGGAAGACATTGAACACGACGGCACCGGGGTGCTGGAAGATGCAGACGCCATCCTGGTCCCTGGTGGCTTTGGTGAGCGCGGTGTCGAAGGCAAGATCAGAACGGTTCAGTATGCCCGGGAGAATAAGGTGCCCTACCTGGGTATCTGCCTTGGTATGCAGGTTGCGATTATTGAATACGCCCGCAATATGGCTGGCCTGAAAGACGCACACAGTACTGAGTTCCGCGAGCATACACCGGCGCCTGTAGTGGGTTTGATTACGGAGTGGCTTGATGCCAGCGGGGCTGTAGAGGAGCGCACCACTGAGTCGGACCTGGGTGGCACCATGCGCCTGGGAGGACAAGACTGTGTGCTGACTGAAGGCTCCACGATTGCCGCCTGTTATGATCGCAAGGTGATCCGTGAGCGCCATCGCCATCGTTATGAAGTAAACAATCATTTTGTTCCGCAGCTTGAACAGGCCGGTTTGCGGGTAGCTGGCCGTTCAACAGACGGTGCCTTGGTCGAGGTTGTCGAAGTGCCGGACCATCCCTGGTTTGTAGCTTGTCAGTTCCATCCTGAATTCACCTCAACGCCGCGGGACGGGCATCCGTTATTCAGGGGATTTGTTGAGGCTGCACTGGTGCATCAGAAACAGAAAGCCGGGAAATAGCCAGCAAAGAGAGCTCCCATGGAACACAAAACCGTTACGGTCGCCGACCTGAAGATTGCCAATGATCGCCCCTTCGTTCTGTTTGGCGGCATGAACGTACTGGAATCCCGTGAGATGGCGTTCGAAGTTGCCGAGGCTTATGTCGAAGTCACCCGCAAGCTCGGTATCCCCTATGTGTTCAAAGCCTCCGTTGACAAGGCCAATCGCTCCTCGGTGAATTCGTTTCGCGGGCCCGGGCTTGAAGAGGGGCTTAAAATCCTGCAGGACATCAAGAGTCACTTCGGGGTTCCTGTTATCACCGATGTGCACGAACCCTGGCAGGCGCAGCCAGCATCCGAGGTGTGTGACATTATCCAGTTGCCAGCCTTTCTGAGCCGGCAAACCGATTTGGTGGTAGCCATGGCCAGGACCGGCGCCGTCATCAATATCAAAAAAGCCCAGTTTCTGGCGCCTCAGGAAATGCAGCACATC
>JBDNIR010000566.1:0-1406 GCA_041688195.1 Marinobacter sp. | reverse complement strand
GAAGTATGGCCAAAACGACGAGATCAGGGCCAGATGCTTGTCATGCGAGCACTCGATGGCCTGAATACGGTTCGTTTCAAGCGGCTTTATAAAATACGAGCCGGGATGCGTCTGGTAATTACTGGTTTCTGGATGGACACTTGCTAGCGGCTTCCTCCAGACCGCGCCTCTCGGGTTGGCCCTTGCCATTCGCTAGTGGTTAGCGTTCAATCGGTAAAACCGGCTGAACGGTGATCTTTCCACAGGGGACTTTCACCCCATTAGTTCATGCCCATGCTGGGCGTACACCAGGCGCTGCACCTGACCACTATTCCGCTGCGCTCCATAGCGGCAGGTGAGCCTGGTCGTTATGTGTCAGTAACCATTATGGAGGATAGTAATTGTCAAACTTTGAGATTTCAACGATTGTTATAGCCGGTATCGCCGCCCTTATTAGTTTATATACTTTGACAGAGCAACGAAAAGTACAGAAAGAAAGCAATGATTTGCAGAGAGCAACATCCGCATTAGCAAAAAAACAACTCGAAATACTTGTCAGAGAAGATAAAGAAAAATCTAGCGCGAGATTAAAATTGGATTTAGTTAAAGATGGTAAGGGATACAAATTTTATGTCACCAATATTGGTAATGTTGAAGCGAAAAACGTGAACTTAGAATTATTGGTAGATAAACCTGATCATAGTCCACTCGTGAAATCAGACTATGAATCAAAATTCCCTGTTCCAAAATTATCTCCTCAAAGCTCTATAAGTTTGCTTGCCGCATTAAGCCTGGGACGCCCTACAGCATTCAATGCAAAGCTCACTTGGACAAACCCGGATGGCAAAACAGTTGAAGATGAAACCTATGCTTCATTGTAAACATACACCTAATCGGGTAGCCGAGGGTATTTAACCCTCAACACCCAATCTCCTTGAAGAATATTATCCAGGCTAGAAAGGGCAGGGGTCGAATTGAAAAGCAGTCAACATTTGGTGTTCGCGAGACCCGCAGGAATAGGGACCTTATCGATACGTATGATTATGCTAATTAGGCTGGGTTATAATCAGATCCGTCCTGGATAAACGCTTTATTATTGAACGCCACCTTAGTTAGTATCCTCCCATAATAACCATCAGGAATATCTCCCCGGATAAGAACATAAACTGTCCACACACAACTGCATCATTTACGGTGGCCGTCAGATCACGCGGCTTCGTCGTTTGGTGCCAACTCGCCTCCAGACCGCGCCTCACGGGTTGGCCCTTGCCATGCGCTAGTGGTTAGCGTTCAATCGGGTAAAACCGGCTGAACGGTGATCTTCCCACAGGGGACTTTCACCCCATTAGTTCAGTAAGCGTTCATTCTAAGACGTCCTGCCACCCCGATGAATTTCTTTCTACAGTAACCTCACATTTCCCAGCACG
>JBDNIR010000160.1:0-5695 GCA_041688195.1 Marinobacter sp. | reverse complement strand
GCGGAATGGTCCAGAGCCCGAAGCCGATCAAGAGCAGGCCAGCAAGCCGTCGGAAATGGCGTTGGGTGCGGAGGTGTTTTATCCAGCTTGCTGCATAACCGGTGGCCAGCATGGAGGGCAGGGTGCCCAGCCCGAAACACAACATTGTCAAGGCTGCCGTACCCACTGTCGGTTGCAGTGCTGCCCAGCCAAGGGTGCTGTAAACCAACCCGCAGGGCAGCCAGCCCCAGAGCATGCCAAGGGCGAGAGCCTGGCGGGTATGTTTGACCGGGATAAAGTGTCTGGTCAGCGGTGAGAGCTTTTGCCATAGCGGTGCTCCCAGCCGTTCGATATGACGGATACCTTGCCACCATTGACCCATGGCCAGCCCCATACCTATTAACAGCAGACCAGCCAGAGTTCGCAAAATGCCGCCAAGGTGGGCCCAGCTATCGACCGCCTGCGTACTCAGCAGCGCTATCAGGGCTGCCAGCACCACATAACTGCCAATGCGCCCACCATTGAAGGCCAGCAGCATCAAGGTCTGGCGCAAGCGGAACCCCGGACCTACCGGTAACGCCATGGAGAGCGAAGCACTGATGCCACCACACATGCCAAGGCAATGGGTGCTGCCCAGAAAGCCGATCAGGAAAGCGCTGGAATAACTGAGGTAAAGGTCTGCACCCATTAGCGGGGAGCATCCGGCTCGGAGTCCCGATCTGGGCCGGGCGGCTGTTGTCCTGGGTCCAGTTCTTGCTCTTCGGGTTTGGTCAGACCCTGCTTTTCTGCTTCGGTCAGATCCTGACGGGCATCTCTCGGAATCATGTCTTTGTCATCGTCATACAGGATGCGATGAGCCGGGCCGTCCAGATCATCATATTGGCCGTTTTTCACGGCCCAGGAAAACAACAATATGCCTAGCGCAACAAGCACCAGAGTGACCGGCACCAGTATCAATACTATTTCCACAGTGACACCTCAGGTTGATTCATTGCTGCCGGTTCAGGCGCAAGGCATTCAATACCACCAGTAACGAGCTCAGGGACATGCCTATGGCGGCCAGCCAGGGTGGTACGAGGCCGGCGGCGGCCACCGGTAAAGCGCACAGGTTGTAGCCCAATGCCCATCCAAGGTTCTGGCGGATAACTCGTCGGGTTTGTTTGCCCGCTTGGGTAGCCGCGACCAGCTGTCGCAACTGGCCATTCAATAACACTGCGTCCGCCCGGAGGCGTGTCAGGTCGGCAGCGGACCCCATAGCCACCGACACGCCCGCGCCCGCCATAGATGGTAGGTCATTCAGGCCGTCACCGACCATCATCACCGTATGCCCATCATTCTGAAGTGTTTTCAGGTAGGCCAGCTTTTGTTCCGGTGAGGATTGCCCAATCGCTTCGTCGATCCCGAGTTGAGCCGCGATACGAGCGACATGGTTAGAACGGTCCCCACTGAGTAATACAGTTTTCATGCCAGCCTGCTTGAATTCAGAGACTGCCTGAAGAGCGTCCTCCCGTAGCTGGTCGTCGAGTGAAAAACACGCGAGCCATTGATTTTCACTGGCGAGCCAGATTTCAATGCCATCACCCGGGCTATGGTCTGGCTGTGGATGAGTTACCCGAGACCTTACGAAATCAGCGTGGCCGATGAAGAATGTGTGATCACCCGTCATACCGTGCAATCCACCGCCTACGTGGTTTGCTATTGAATCCATCGGGTGCTGCCGGATACCGGCGAACGCCTTGGCGATGGGGTGTTCGGAGGCTCGCTCCAGCCCGGCCGCCAGTTCAAGGCAGGTTTGCTGGTCGAGGCCAGCAAAGGTCTGGGTCTCAATGAGGGTAAGTTCCCCCCTAGTCAAGGTGCCGGTTTTGTCGAAAACCACGGTATCGATTGTACTGAGGGATTCAAGGGTATGTCCTCGGGTAGGGAGAAACCCGAGTTTTCTGAGCCTTAAAGTCGCACTGGTGATAGCCGTCGGTGTGGCGAGAGAAAGCGCGCAAGGGCAGGTAACCACCAACACAGATAGGGTAATACCGAACGCATTGTCAGCGTCAAAATACCACCACCCCAGCCACACCAGAGGCGCAATAATCAGAACCCGGCTGACAAAGACCCCCGCGATCCGGTCGGCCGTTTGCGCAATGGGTGGTTTCTCGGCCTGGACCCGATCAAGAATCCGCAGGATGCCCGACAGTCGGGTTTTCGCGCCAACCCCTACTACCTCAAGCAACAGGGGGCCTTCGCCGTTAATGCTTCCAGCGTGGGCGGTATCTCCTGGGTGCCGGGTTTCGGGCAGGTATTCTCCGGTCAATGCCGCTTCATTGAGCGTTGACTGGCCTTCCACTATGGTGCCGTCGACGGCAATGGTTTCTCCCGGTTTAATGGCGATTCTATCGCCAACTTTCAGGGTATGTACCGGTACGATCTCTTCTGCGCCGTTGTGTCTTAAAGTCGCAACCGCGGGCTGGTAACTCGCCATGGCGTTGCCGGTGAGTCCTGCGCGATAACGGGCCTGCATCTCAATATAACGTCCCAGGGAGAGGAAAAAAGTGAACATGCAGACCGATTCAAAATACACTTCATCGCCACCGAACACGGTTACCCAGGCACTGGCACCAAAGGCCAGCCCGATGGCCACGGCGACCGGCACATCCATGGTCATATGACGGCTTCTGAAATCTCTCAGGGCATTGCTGAAAAACGGTCGGGCGCTATACAGCACCACGGGGGTTGCCACCAGGAGGCTAAACCACCGGAACAGCTGGATGAATTCGTCAGAGAGATCGTTGATCAGCTCAAAATAAAGCGGAAACGCGAGCATCATACTCTGCATGGTGCCGAGGCCGGCGACGCAAAGGCGAATGATAGCTTTGCGTTTTTCCACTTGCAGGGCCTTTTCTGCTTCATCCGGTTGGTAAGGGCGTGCGGAGTAACCCAGGGCGTGAACTGCAACAAGGAGATCACTGAGCCGCGCCGGGTCAGGCGCCCAGACCAACCGCGCTCGTTGCGTGGAGTGGTTGACGGTAAACTCGATGACGCCGTTTTGCAGTGCCAGATGATTTTCCAGTAACCAGATGCAGGCCGCGCAGGTGATCCCCTCGATTAGCAACTGGGCTTCCAGCCCACCCTTGACCGGCACCACGAAAGATTCCTGCACCAGCTTATGGTCAAGCTCCCGAATCCGTTGCAGTTCTGACGCGGTAAGAGCTTTGGGAGTAACGGCAGGCTCCGTGCGGTGGCTGTAGAAACCGGTAAGTCCCTCCGCTGTTATGGTTTCGCATACCGCCTTGCAGCCGTAGCAGCAGAATGAACGGGTTTCTCCTTCAAGCACCAGTGTTATTGCAGGTAAGCCGATAACCGGTTCCCCGCAGTGAAAACATGACGGTTGGGTCACCCCTGACCTATGATTCCGGGACTGAGCTCTAACGGCTGAGTGGAAGGCAGGCTTGTTTCACCTTTGAGTCGCCACTGGTTTTCCGGGCCTCGCAGGTCAAGATACCAGCGTCCGTCCAGGCTTTTGGGTAAGGCAGCGGAATAGCGCCCACCGGAAGTCGGTTGCAGCTGAATGGTGCGATCCCGCTCCGCCAGGGTCGGATGGAAAAGGTTGAGGATCAGATAGGGAAAACGCGGCTCTCCGGACGTGCTGTCCAGCATCAGTTCCAGTTGATCATCCGAGAATCTCAGCTCTGCATACAAGCCAAGGTCAGCCGCTTCAGTATCCCTTGCCAGCTCGGCATTTATGCCCCGGCCTTCTTTGGAGTAGTCGTCGGTGACCATGTCATTATCGGAATTCAGAGCCACTGCGATCGCTATTGTGCACCAGATAACGGACATACCGGGAAATATCAGCAGGAACCAGAACCAGGGCTGGCGATACCAGGGCGATACGTTGTTTGCTTCAGTCATGATGAATCTCCTGCCTTCTTGATAAGGTCACTTGCAGGCCCCGGCTTTAACGATTTGGCCCCAGGAATCGGCTTTCGGTCTCAATTACCAGTGGTTCGCCAGCCGTGGATTCAATCCGGAACGTCAGCACTGTGTTGCTCTGTGTAATAGCTTCCGGGTCTACTTCCACAACCGTCGGAATAGAGAGGTTGTCACCAGTGTCTACCGTAATGTCTGTTGTGGTCACAATGTTAGCGGTCTCCATCCCGGTAACACTCAGGCTAAAGTTCTGGGGCACTTCCGACAAATTGGCGATTTTCACAGTGTAAGAGTTCTCCACCAGCCCCCGGCCGTTATATTTGAACAATGAGCCCCGATCACGCAAAACGTCAAGTTGTGCTGGGACACGGGTCATCAGGGTGAATACTATGGCCGTTATCATCAGTGCGAGCACAGCGCCGTAGCCGAAGGTTCTTGGCCGCAGAATCCGGGAGGGCATGCCCTCGAGTTCGTTTTCAGTGGCGTAACGAATCAGGCCCTTCGGGTAATCCATTTTCTCCATGACGTCATCACAGGCATCAATGCACAGGGCGCAGCCGATGCACTCGTACTGGAGGCCATCCCGGATATCGATGCCGGTAGGGCAGACCTGCACACACAGGCCACAGTCAATGCAGTCTCCGAGGTCCACCTTCGCTGGATCAACTGTTTTTTTGCGACCACCCCGGGGTTCTCCCCGGTTAGAGTCATAGGATACCGTGCGGGTATTCTGGTCGAACATGACTGACTGAAAACGGGCATAGGGGCACATGTATAGGCAAACCTGCTCCCGCAGCCAACCGGCATTCATGTAGGTAGCAATGGTGAAAAAGCCAACCCAGAAATAAGCCCAGCCGTTAGCGCTGAGGGTGAACAGATCAATGCTCAGGTCACGAACCGGATAAAAATAACCGACAAATGTAAGACCCGTCGCGAAAGCAATCAGCAGCCATACCACGTGCTTCAGGGCTTTCTTGATCACTTTCTCGGTGGAGCGGGGGGATTTATCCAGTTTCATACGCCGGTTGCGGCTGCCTTCGATACGCTCTTCCACCCACATGAAGATGAAAGTCCAGACCGTTTGCGGGCAGGTGTAACCGCACCAGACCCGGCCAAACATGGTGGTGACGAAAAATAGCCCGAACGCTGAAATGATCAGCATGCCTGACAACAGGATGAAATCTTTGGGAAAGAAGGTGGCGCCAAACAGGTTGAACTCCCGTGCTGGCAAATCAAAGTAGATCAGCGGCTGGCCATCTATGGAGACCCAGCAAAAAAGAAAATACATGCCCATAAGCGCCCAGAGACTCACTGTGCGAATCTTCTGGAACAGGCCGTGTACTTCCTTTACGTATATTTTCTTGCGGCTGGCGTAAAGTTCTACCGTCTCGATTTTATTGTTTTTGTTGGAGGCGTCATTCGCAGGATCAATATGTTTGACCGGAATCTGACTGCTCATCATTACCCCCCTGGGGGAAAAAGTCTTTTCAAGCATGAGCCCGTTAAGCGGTAGGCGCAGGGTTCAAAAGACCGGACGTACCACCCCGTTGAAGTGGTACGCCTCCGTCAGTTCGACAAGCTGTATACATACCCAGCGAGAATCTGAATCTCATCACTGCCGAGGCGACCGCTTTGCTTTGGCATGTTGTTTTGCCGTCCGTAGAGCACCGTTTCTTGAATCCAGTCATAAGTGCTGCCATAAAGCCAGGCATCATCTGTCAGATTCGGTGCACCCAGGGCTGGGTTGCCTTTCGCCTCAGCCCCATGGCATCCGGCACATCCCTGAGCAAAGACTGCT
>JBDNIR010000565.1:0-7110 GCA_041688195.1 Marinobacter sp. | reverse complement strand
AGCCAGTGTCTTTGTGCCACGCTTGTTCCCCAATACCGCTGCGCGTCAGCTCCGGAGTCTCACCGGATTCCCGATACCTGTTTATCAGCTCTGATCAATTTCTAATGACTGATAAACGTAGAAGTGTTGTTCAAACTCTAAACGCATGTCTGTCGGCTGCTTAAAGAATCAACACTACATCTGGTATCTAACCAAGGATTCAAGCACTATATACACCATATAGTCGGGCAACAAGGAACTTTTAAGTCGTTCCTCACTCGAATTGGAAATCGCATTCTTCTGGAGCCTTCCCATGCACTCATATTTGGCGATCCTGGCGATTGCTCTGTTGGTACCTGCTTTCGTTTTGGCGGACTCTGATCAGCCGATAGCTCCATTCTCGTCTATTGAATCCCTCGAAGATGGCTGGGAGCCGCTGGAGTTTCCTAACATTGATCGCCACAGCCGCTACGAGTTGGTTCAGGATGACGGCATTCAGGTGGTCAAAGCACAAACATCCGACAGCGCCTCCGGCCTGATTGCCCGGGTGCGGATCGACCCGCAGCAGCGGCCGATTCTGGAGTGGCGCTGGAAGGTCAGCGGGGTGTATCAGAACGGCGATGCCCGCGAGAAAGCCGGTGATGACTATCCTGCGCGGATTTACGTGGCGTTCGAATTTGAGCCGGACAAGGCCGGTTTCTTTGATCGGGCCAAGCGTAAGGCCGTTGAGGCTCTGGCGGGCGAGAAATTACCCGGCAATGCGCTGAACTACATCTGGGCCAACAAGCTGCCGGTGGATTCGGTGGTGCCCAACCCGTATACCGAGGCCACTCAGATGATCGCAGTGAATTCCGGCGCGGCCCAGGCCGGGGAATGGGTAACCGTATCGAGGGATATTGTGGCGGATTACGAGATGGCCTTTGGTGAAGCGCCGCCGACCATTGTCGGCATCGGCATCATGTCGGATTCTGACAACACCGGCGAATCTGCCACCGCCTGGTACGGGGATGTGTCACTGTCCAGTCGGTAATACAAAACCTCCAGAGTGTGCAGAAAAACAACCCCAAGCCAATGATAACCGGGCCGGTTGGGTTACACTGGAGACATTACCCCACGGACGCACACCTTAATGACTCAACCTACCCGTTCCGCTCACTGGCAAGACCACGCCTCCGCTATTCTGAGTGGGTTTCTGGGCGACTGGCTTGAGCACCGGGCTAATCCGCTAGCGGTGGGCCTGCAATTTTTCCACCAGGGCGTACCCTTGTGCCTCGAACAGCCGGAAGCCGACCCGCCAAGACGCACGCTGGTCGTCATGGTACACGGGCTGACGGAGCTGGAATCGATCTGGGATTACCCCGGTCAGCCCGGAATAAATTACGGTACTCAACTGGCCGAATTGCTGGGCGCCACACCTCTGTGTCTGCGATACAACTCGGGCCGGGCCATCTATCGCAATGGCGAGGCGCTATCCGAGGCCTTGAATACGCTCACCAGCCACTGGCCGGTGCCCGTCGAAAACCTGATTCTGGTGGGCCATAGCATGGGCGGATTACTTATTCGCAGTGCCTGCCACGCGGGTATACACGCCGAGCACGGCTGGCCATCATTAGTCGATAGTTGCGTTTATGTGGGTTCGCCCCATGAAGGCTCGTGGTTGGCCAAGGCCGCCCACTCGGCGGCAGGGCTAATGAACCGCCAATCCCGGGATTATCTGAAAGTGGTCGGGGATGTGCTGGACCTTCGCAGCGAAGGTATCCGAAACCTGAGCCGGGGCGAGTTGCTGGCAGACCAGCAAGGCATGCCGCCATTACTCCCCGGCGCCCGGCATTTCGCGATTTCCGGCCTGTTAGCTAATAATCCGGACCACCCGTTGAACACTCTGTTCGGGGATGCTCTGGTACTGGATTCCAGTGCCAGAGGCGCTCACCAGCCAGGCTGGCAGTTGACGGCTACGGCGTGTTTTCCGGGTATAGACCATATTCGTCTGACCCATCATGACAAGGTGTATCAGCAACTGAAGGAGTGGCTGGCATGAACCGCACACGTGAACAATCAATACAATGGTGGCTGGGCATTCTCGACGTTTCGGCGACGGGGGTGGCCGAGGGCGCCTTGCGGCTGGAGCGGGTGCATCACGCCATTGCAGACGAGAGCTTTAACATACTTGCCAGAATACCGGTCACCCGCCCGGTCAGTGAGCCGGTTCGGGTGGCTCATCACGGCATCTCAAGCCTGAGCTACCGTACCGTGGCCTATATCGCCACCTCGGTGCAAAAGCTCAGCGGCTTGCAGGGCAAACCGCTGATGCGGATTAGCGCAGAATCACCAGCGGCTTGAGAGCGGTTTTCAACATGTTGGTGGTTGTGCTGCCCACCAGGAACTGGCGAATGCGGGAGTGCCCGTAAGCACCCATCACCAGCAGATCGATGTGGTGTTCTTCCTGGTAAGCGTGCAGTGTCTTTTCCACATCGCCGGCACGGATCGCCAGATGAACTTCACAACCGATCGCCGCCAGGGTTTTCTCAGCCTGCTTCAGCTGCTCCCATTTATCAGCGGTGTCCGGGCCGATCATCACCAGGTGCAGCGGGAAGTTGCGGAATACCGGGCTGTTGGCGAGTAGCTGTACGCCTTTGTAGGCTGTTGGGCTGCCATCAAATGCCAGCATCGCACTGCGGGGCTCAGAATAGTGATCAGGCACCAACATGATGGCCCGGTGCAAGCTGCGGATCACGGTTTCCAGCTGGCTGCCGATATGTACATCCCGGTCAGAACTGCTCTCGCCGTGAAGCCCCATTACCAGCAACTGGATTTCCGGTTCAATGGCCATCAGCGACTCCGCCAGATCACCGTGGCGCTGACGCTGGCGTACGTCGGTAACACCGAGCTCACGCACCCGTGTCTCAGCATTCTGAAGCAGGTGGTGGCCATGCTCGAGGGCGAGCTTGCTGCGCTTCTCGTCGAGCTCTGCCAGCTCTTCCATCAGATGCTCGCGACTGCCGAGACCAATGTTGCCGGTCAGGTCCTGCTCGCTCGGGTACCGGCTGCCATCCAGTACGTGGAAGAGCATCAGCGGTGCTTCCATCCTCTGACTTGCCCAGACGGCATAGTCACAAACGGCCGGTGCCGAAAGCGAACCATCAATACATCCTACAACGTGTGACATTCTCACCTCTTCCGCTACGTTGTTATGTTTATTGTCTACGCTGCCCGGTTGCTGTGGATGACTTTGATCAGGGTTATTCACTGTCATGGTCAGTGGCCTCCCATCAGGTCATCAACGGCACTCGGCTTATCGTGCACGGCAAAGCGGTCAACAATGGTGGCGCTGGCTTCGTTGAGACCAATAATCTCTACATTCGCACCTTCCCGCCGGAATTTGATCACAACCTTGTCGAGGGCGCCCACCGCAGTGATGTCCCAGAAATGTGCCCGACTGAGATCAATAACCACGTTGTCCACAGCTTCCTTGAAATCAAAAGACGCAATGAACTTTTCACAAGAGCTGAAAAATACCTGTCCGATCACGGTGTAGGTTCGGGTGTCGGAGGCTTCCTCAAATTCAGACCGTACCAGCATAAAGTGCCCGATTTTGTTGGCAAAGAACAGCGACGCCAGCAATACCCCGGCGAACACACCAAATGCCAGGTTATGAGTTGCCACCACAACCACCACAGTCACCACCATCACAATATTGGTAGAAAGCGGGTGTTTCTTGAGATTGGTGATTGAGCTCCAGCTAAAGGTACCGATGGATACCATGATCATGACAGCAACCAGCGCGGCCATGGGAATCTGTACCAGCCACTCATCAAGCACCAGCACCATTACCAGCAGAAAAACCCCGGCAGCCAATGTCGACAACCGGGTACGTCCACCGGATTTGATGTTGATGATGGACTGGCCGATCATCGCACAACCTGCCATGCCACCCAGCAAGCCCGAGCCAATGTTCGCAATACCCTGGCCACGGCATTCTTTATTACGATCACTGGTGGTGTCGGTGAGGTCATCCACAATGGTGGCGGTCATCATGGATTCGAGCAGACCAACAATGGTTAACCCCACCGCATAAGGCAGGATAATCATCAGGGTTTCGAGATTCAGCGGCACATCCGGCCAGAGGAAAATGGGCAGGGTGTCCGGCAACTGTCCCATATCACCCACCGTGCGAATGCCCATATCTGTCAACATGGCGACCGCCGTCAGCACGACGATACAAATAAGCGGCGAGGGCAGCAGTCGGCCGATCACCGGTAACAAAGGAAACAGGTAAATGATGCCAAGCCCGGCGGCCGTCATGGCATACACATGCCAGGTAACCCCGGTGAGCTCCGGTAACTGTGCCATGAAAATCAGGATTGCCAGGGCGTTCACGAAGCCGGTTACCACCGACCGGGAGACAAACCGCATCAGGTTGCCAAGCTTGAGATAGCCGGCAATGATCTGCAAAAAACCGGTTAGCAGCGTGGCTGCCAGCAGGTATTCGAGCCCGTGCTCTCGCACCAGCGTGACCATCAGCAGTGCCATGGCCCCGGTGGCGGCGGAAATCATACCCGGGCGACCGCCGACAAAGGCAATCACCACCGCAATACAAAATGAGGCGTACAGGCCCACCTTCGGGTCTACCCCGGCGATGATCGAAAATGCAATCGCCTCGGGAATCAAGGCCAGGGCGACGACGACCCCGGCGAGGAGATCCCCACGGATATTGGTTAACCAATTTTTCTTCAAGGAACTAATCATTCATGGGTCCAGTCAATTGATTCAGATGAATAAAGTGTGGCAGCACACCCGGCTTACAGGCAGCAATTCTGACGCCGGGCAGGACGAAAATATCAAATCAGATAAATGACGGCGGTCAGGCAGAACAGCAGCGACAGGGCAAATTTGGACCAGACAGGTGCATTACCAAGAAAATTGTGAGTAAATCCGGAGAGAACGGTCGTGGACATTGCGAAAATCTTCTGCGTGAACGGGAGAAAACCAGTACGCGGCAACTAGCTCATATCTCCCTTGATACGCGCGCACCCGCAGGCTCTGTGTTGAGCTTGCAGGCTGGGTGTGAATGGGGTGTTACACACAACAAGGAAGAGTGGCCAGGCGACCACCCCCAAATAATTTCGTAATATTACTGAAAAAACCGCCTGGGATCGAACTTATTTTCAGCGCATATGGTGAGAAGACGCCGTTTCAACGGCCTCAGCTAACATCTCAGCGGTTATCGCTGACAGGGTCCAGCCCAAATGACCGTGGCCGGTGTTGTAGAACACCGTCGGCAGGCGACCCAGGCCGACGCGCGGCATCATGTTGGGCAGCATGGGGCGCAGCCCCGCCCAGGGCACGACGCGACGTGTGCTGACACCCGGGAAACATTGCTCTACCCAACGGGTGAGAGTACGAATACGGTCGTCACGGATATTGCGATTGTAGCCATTGAATTCCGCCGTACCCGCAATGCGGAAACGATCATCACCCAACCGGCTGGTCACCAGTTTGGTGGCGTCGTCCAACAGGCTGACGGTCGGCGCCGCTTTCTGGGAAGCTTCGTCGTCCAGCTCAACCGTGATGGAATAGCCTTTGACCGGGTAAATGTTGACGCGATCTCCCAGCTTCGCGGCCAGCTCACGGCTACCAACCCCCGCACAGATCACCACGCCATCAAACGTGTCACGATTTTGCTGATCGCCGTCGTAGGCCGTAACCCACGCGTTGTTCTGATCCGCACTCAGCTCGGTCACCGTATGGCCGTAGCAGGTCTTGACCCCGAGGCGCTGGATTGCCTCTGCCAGGCCGTTGGTGAACTTGTGAATGTCACCCGTTGAATCGCTTTCGGTGAAGAAGCCACCGTAGTAAGTGCCTGCCAGCGTGGGTTCGATCGCCTTCATTTCATCGGGGGTAACCGCCCGACGCTCAAGGCCCCCGGCCGAAAGCAGTCTCGAGACGTTTGCCGCGTGATCAAAGCCGGCCTTGTCGCGATAGATATGCAGAATGCCCTGCCTCTTGAGATCGAAATCGATGCCTTCTTCCTGCGCCCATGCAAACAGGTGCTCACGGGCGGCTATTGCCAGGCGGGCGGTTTCGGTGGTGTTTTTCTCGTACTGGGGAATCGCGGCCATAAACTCGGCAAACCAGCTCAGCTTGTGCCAGGAAGGCTTGGGATTTACGAGCAGCGGGGCATCACTGTGGAACATCCACTTCATGCCCTTCATTACGGTCTGCCAGTTGTTCCACACTTCGGCATTGGAGGCCGACAGTTGACCACCGTTGGCGAAAGAGGTTTCCATCGCCGCGTAGCGATGCTTTTCGTAAACGGTGACATCCAGGCCGCGCTTGGCCAGGGTGTAAGCGGTCGTGATACCGGTGATACCACCGCCAATAACTGCAATACGCTTCATATCATCTCCAGGGGCGTCCAGGGTTTCCTTCCTACGCAAAACGGTAGAAAGCACCCCTTCCGTCACTGAACCTGAGAGATTCACGCACCGTTTCAGCGAAACCGGCCGCTTGCTCCTTCGGTGTGCCGACTGACGCAGTCATCGACAGCTCTTCGGAAAGTTATCGTGTTAACGGTCCTTTTGCCTGAGAGTTTCCGGGGCAGTTGCTCCTTCGGCGCCGGCCACACGCTTGTGCGACACAGTCTCTCCCGCTAACACCTATAGCCTGCAGTTAATACAATTATGCAGCGCAGCATAACAAATAACTCAGTTGCGCAAAACCGCTACCTCAATTGACGCTTAGCGATTATTGCTGATCACCATCACCTGAGCCACGCAATGCAATCTCGTCGTCCGCACACTCCGGGCGACGCTCTTGAATCACCAGGTAATGGCCGCTATCACTTCCTAAGAGCTATCGGCAGTGGTGCCAGGAGAGGCGCCAAGCGTGTGGGATGAAAATAAAGTGCCATCCTTAACCGTTCACCGCTGACTGCAAAGCCTTGATCGGCGGTTGAGGATGCTGCCTGGCGAGCGCCAAATCATAATTTAGCTGCATAGCGAGCCATGCGCGGGCGGTGCTTACACCAGCCATTTCCAAGCGTAGAGCAAGGTCAGAGCTGATCGCCGCTCGACCGTTCAATACTCGGGACAGGGCTACGCGAGACATTCCCAGCCGTTCAGCCGTTTCCTT
>JBDNIR010000159.1:0-3098 GCA_041688195.1 Marinobacter sp. | reverse complement strand
GCGATGCTCGTTGATCACCCGAACATCACGTGCCCGTGCCCGGGACGCCACGGTCAGACGGGAGTGCGTGACGACGCCGTTTTCCACCGTCTCGTCACTGGCAATGCGCGCCTCATACTGTAACGCCACATCCCTTAATGCCGATCGACGCGCTTCCTCTCTCGCACTATCAAGATCGTTGCCATGAATGGTGGCATGCCCGGTTCCTTCCAGCTCAACGGCCTGGAGGGCCTCCATCGGCCCCAGTAACAGCAAGCCCGCCAACACGCAGACCCGCTTATTCATGATCATTCTCAACCAGCACCACGGCGTCATTTCGAACCTCAAGCTGTCGGACTTCATTCAAGATAATAGAGTGAGTCAACGCTACGACTGTGGACATCACCGCGACTATCGTCACCCACTGGCAGAGGCAAAGGGCAATATTTACGTACATCGCTCTCAGCCACTTCTGCCACGCAAGCGCGGAATCGGGGTTCGAGCCGAAGCTCCATAACCGATTCCACCACGCCGTCACTGTGTTCGTTAACGGCCACCAACTTGGCACCCCGGAGGTAGGTATCAACGTAGGTCCGGAACATATCGTTGCGGAGCACGAAGTCATTGACCGTAGAACTGCCGTAAATCACGGTGCCATAAACCCGCTCGGCGAGGTTCCGATAAGCATCCAGTTGGGAAGCCCGTCGAGCCAGCAAGCGCTTCTGGGTATTGAGGCGGTCTTTGGCCGCATCCTCATAAGTCCCGAAACCGCTGACTCTTACGGTTATCGGCTCCAGCCTGGAGTCATCGCCAAGGGCCTCTTGTTGGTGCTGGCCAACGGGCGCGCATCCGATAAGCAAGGTCACCAGTGTCAGGCTGATCCAGCGCAGTGTCATGTTTTATCTCCGGTCATAGGCGGTTTTGCAGACACCATGAAAAATCCGCGCCAATAATGGTAGTTCTTTGTTTTTTATAAAAATGGCACAGTAAACCACTTCCCAGGCATGGCAATAGCGGCAAGAACATACCGTCCTTAACAGTTGAAGAACATTTCGTTACCGCACTGCTGATGCTGATTATCAGCCCATGCACTAACCTAGCAAGTATTCCTGTGCTGAATACTTAACAAGCGCAACCGGCCGCTCAAACCAAAAATAACGGAGTTCTACCCCGCATGCAGTCAATGTCCCGACTTACGCTCGCCATCGGCCTCTCCCTGGCAGCAACAACGGCCCTGGCCGGTGCCCAGAAATTCCAGACCGCCCGCTCATTGGGCATGGGAGGGACTGGAGTCGCAGTAGCGCACCCCGGCACCGCCAACAGCACCAACCCCGCTATGCTGGCAGCACCGCAACATAGCTGGGCCGATGATTTCGCCATTATTCTGCCATCTATAAATGCCAGGGTTGCAGACGAAGAAGAGACCGTTGACCAGATTGACGACATCCAGGACACCATCGATGGCATGGAAGACAACATTAATGCTCTCAACTCCGCCGCTGCCCAACAGGGCGCGGGCCAGCTCCGGGACCAGCTCAAGGCGTTCGATGAAGACACCGTGCGTGTCGATGCCGGGGCCGGTTTCAGCATGGCCGTGCCCGGCCCTTCACTGGCGGTCGGGATTTTCACCAATGCTTCCATCCGGGCAACGGCTCGCGGTGAATACGACGAGGCAGACGATGCCCGGCTGGCAGCCATTGAGGCCGGGGCCGGCACCCTGGACCCGAACTTTGCTGACGAGCTGGAGTCGCGGGGCCGCGTACTCGCCTCGGCTCTGGCTGAAGTGGGTGTCAGTTTCGCCCATTCCCTCGAACTCGCCAGTGGCAGCCGTCTGCAGCTAGGGGTCTCACCAAAGTATGTTCAGATGAGAACCTTCCAATACACCCGTACGGTTGCCGAATTCGAAGATGATGACTTCGACAGCGGCGCATCGGAAACCGATAAAAGCGGCTTTAACTTTGACCTGGGCGCTGCTTACGCTTTCGGTGACAGCCAGCAGTGGAATACCGGCATCGCCATTAAGAACGTGATTCCCATGGAGCTGGATTCCGCTGCCTCCCGGCCGGATGAGGACGTCCGCACTTACGAACTCGACCCGCTGGTCACTGTTGGCATCGCCCATACCGGTGACTTCCACGTTGTCACTGCGGATCTGGACCTGACCGAAACTAAAGCTTTCGGCTTTGGGGACGATACTCAGTGGCTAGCGGTTGGTGCGGAGTTTGACGCCTTCCGTTATGCCCAGTTGCGCGTGGGTGTGCGGCAGAACCTGGCCAGCAACGACAACAACGATGGTATCGAAGAATCAACCCAGTTGACATTCGGTATTGGCCTCTCACCATTTGGCGCCAGGCTCGATATCGCAGGCCTGGTCAGCGATGCTGACACCGGCGCAGCCATCGAGTTAGGAGCTGCGTTCTAGCAAACCACACGCTTCGGGTCTGGTAGACGGAAGGCGGGCCAGACAATCTGCACTGTGTAACTGGTCAAGCGCTCGCAGGGTCCTCCGGCTCACAAGTTTGCGATCCCGGGTCGAGGCGCTGATAATCGCGGTTTCAAGCGACTCACCTCAGGACAGCACATGGAAACCTATCTTGTTGGCGGCGCCGTTCGCGATGCGCTGCTCGGACTGGATGTAAAAGACCGCGACTGGGTGGTGGTGGGCGCCACCCCTGAGCAAATGCTTGCTAAAGGTTTCCGCCAGGTGGGTGCAGATTTTCCGGTCTTCCTCCACCCCAGGAGCCAGGAAGAGTACGCCCTCGCCCGCACCGAACGGAAACAGGGCCGCGGCTATCACGGTTTCAGTGTTTATAGCGCCCCGGACGTTACTCTGGAGGAGGACCTGCTGCGGCGAGATCTGACCATCAACGCCATGGCCCAGGCCCCTGATGGCACTATCATCGACCCCTTCAAAGGTCAATTGGATATTGCCAGTCGCACGCTTCGCCATGTATCGAATGCCTTCGCGGAAGACCCGTTGCGAATCCTTCGAACCGCGCGCTTCGCGGCACGCTTCTCCAGCGAAGGCTTTACAGTGGCGGATGAAACCCTGCAGCTCATGACCGCTATGGTGCAGGCTGGCGAGGTAGAGCACCTGGTTCCGGAGCGGGTCTGGCAGG
>JBDNIR010000158.1:0-4984 GCA_041688195.1 Marinobacter sp. | reverse complement strand
GTTATCGGAGTTACTCGGTTCGCGACTGAAGTCGCTCTTACAACAAAATCAAAATACCAGGCCGGCGCTCACGAAGGGTCTGCCAATTTCAATATCGTTGGCATTGTACGCATACATCACCTTGTTATGGTTATTTCACCGACAGCCTATTCAGTCAAACTGAATACCCAGGCGGCGACCGACTTCTTCATAAGCCTCGATAACATCCCCGAGGCCCTGTCTGAAACGGTCCTTGTCCATTTTCTTGCGGGTGGTCTTGTCCCATATACGACAACCGTCCGGGCTAAACTCGTCCCCGAGCACAATTTTGCCACCGGAACGCCCGAACTCCAGCTTGTAGTCCACCAACAGCATGCCGGCAGCATCGAATAAAGATTTAAGCACGTCATTGACCTGATAGGTCAGTGTCTTCATTTGCGATAGTTCATCTTGTGACGCCCAGCCGAAGGTAACCGCCAGTGATTCATTCACCATCGGGTCATGAAGCGCATCATTTTTGAGAAACAGCTCGAAGGTTGGAGGCGAAAGGTTCTGGCCTTCCTCAACGCCGAGGCGACGACAAAGGCTGCCGGCCGAGACATTCCGGACAACACATTCAACCGGAATCATGTCCAGTTTTTTCACCAGAGACTCAACGGGTGACAGCAAGCCTTCAAAGTGCGTTTCAATACCTACTGCTTCAAGCTTCTCCATAATAAACGCGTTGAAGCAATTGTTTACCATGCCTTTGCGGTTGAGCTGTTCTTTCCTTTCACCGTCAAAAGCAGAGGTGTCGTCGCGAAACAACAAGACAAAACGGTCCGGGTCATCCGTCCTGTAGACGGATTTGGCTTTGCCCGCGTAAAGCTCTTCGCGCTTTTGCATTCATGATCTCCAGTTGCGCCAGGCCAGATACACTGGTGCACGTCAATTAATAAAGATATTCGAACAGCTCTGACAGCAACCGCTGTGAACGGTCAGTACCGTCATATTCATCAGACTTGGCGGTGGTGACCAGTACCCTGTCCTGCTGGATTTCAAGCCGGGCCTGGAAGGTATACTCTGGCGTAGGTTCGTCAGCAAACCAGTTAAACCAGCCGGGATCCCGCTCTTCCTCAGTGCGAAAATCGACATAGAACACACCGTTACTGCGATCAATATCCACCACCGGCACTTTGGCCTCATCCAGGGCGCGCCGGACTTCTGCCCACGCACGGTCAAACCCGACATTCATTTCAATAGCATCAGCCCGGCCGCTTTCAGAAACCAGGGCGACCTTCGGTGCCGTGGTCATCGCAAGCGCCGCACGGGAATAGGATTTGGTATCTTCGCGCTGTTCAAGATAGGACGCCAGATCCGTCAGGAGTTCCTTTTCAATCGCCAAACTGTCCGAATCAGACTGCCACTGCAGCAGTCGGCCCGGGCTTTCGCTAACGTCCAGCTTGCGTAGCTGAACCTCTGTGGTTTTTCGGCGAACGCCGGGGGTTACTCGGGCCTGAACCGCCACCAACTGCTCGCTACCCTCATCCTGGGGTAGTTGCAACAGCGTGCGGGCGCGCTGGCTGAAGTTGACGATATCACTCTGCATTACGCCTAACTGGGTGCTGTCTTCGACCATACCCAGACCACGGTCATTAAAGTAAGCCGCCACTGTGGGCCAAACCCGACCTGGCACATCGTTAACCAATACCCAAGCCTGGTCGTCCACTTCTTCGACAATGTAGTTTTCTTCCAGTATCTCGGACGTCATATCGGGAGGTTGTGGGATATCGGAGGGATTCATCTCGCCGCGGTTGCTACTGTCAATCTGCCGGACCGGAAAGGCTTCGCCCTTGCGCCCCAGGACATGCCCGTCAGCAAGTTTCAACGGCTCACCCTCGGAAGCGTTGACGTAATCTTCGGAGCGATCATCTATAAGACTGCACCCTGCCAGCCCGGTAGTCAGGATAAATCCGCATACCAAGCCTGTCAGGGCGCTTTTTGACTGCACTGCCATTGAGTAACTCCAGGGAGTCGTTTGCAAGAATTTAAAACGGCTCAGAGTACACCCGCCGTTTTGAGTGCTTCTTCGACTTCACCATGGAACTTCTGATCCAGCGGTGTGAGAGGCAGACGAATGCCTTCACCGATCATGCCCATATGTTCCAGAGCCCACTTGACCGGAATAGGATTGGCTTCAAGGAACAGCTTTCTGTGCAGCGGCATCAAAGTCTCATTAATACGTTCAACTTCTTCCCGGTTACCCGCAATAGCGGCTTCGCACAGTGCCGACATGCCTCTCGGCGCAACGTTGGCGGTCACGGAAACGTTGCCTTTGCCTCCGGCCAGAATCAGATCGGCAGCGGTCGCGTCGTCGCCGGAATAGACGACCAGGCGGCCTTCCACTGCGCGAATAAGCTCGGCTCCGCGAGGAATATTGCCGGTCGCATCCTTGATGCCGATAATGTTCGGGATATCGGCCAGGCGCTCAACGGTCTCATTGAGCATGTCACAGGCGGTCCGGCCAGGTACGTTATACAGTATCTGGTTAACGGGCACGGCCTCGGCGATGGCGCGGAAGTGGCGGTAGAGCCCTTCCTGGCTCGGTTTATTATAGTACGGCACCACCAGCAGACAGGCGTCAGCCCCAAGCTTATGGGCCTCACCGGTCAGCTCGATTGCTTCCCGCGTTGAGTTGGCACCGGTGCCAGCAATGACTGGAATGCGCCCATTGACCCGTTTTATGATCTGGCCGATAACGCGGCAATGCTCATCCGGATCCAGCGTAGCGGACTCGCCTGTTGTACCTACAGCAACAATACCGTGGGTTCCGTTATCAAGATGAAAGTCCACCAGGCTATCCAGATGCTCCCAGTGAATGCTGCCATCCGGGTGCATTGGCGTTACCAGTGCGACAAGGCTACCAGTAATCATAAAAACTCCGTCGGAATAAAAGACTAATGGTAATATTGGCCGTGAACTGACACAAGAGAACAACCGAATAAATAGCTAAGGCCAGTTCTTGGGACGGGGCTCAACTACTCGCCGCTGGGCTTTACCAGCGGCTGCGTAACTCGCTGAACCGGCCACGCAGAGAAAATAGCTTTCAGCATCGTCGCGAGGGGGATCGCAAAAAATACACCCCACAACCCCCATATCCCGCCAAAAAACAGCACCGCCACGATGATGGCCACCGGATGCAGATTATTCACCTCCGAGAACAGGACGGGCACAAGGACATTGCCGTCGAGCGCCTGGATGATCCCATATACCACCATGACCCAAATGAATTGACTGCCCCAGCCAAAAGCAAACAAGCCGATCATGGCCACTGGAATCGTCACAACGGCAGCACCAATATAGGGAATGACGACGCTTATCCCCACCAGCAACGACAACAAGGCGGCATAAGGCATGCCGAGAAGCTTGAAACTGACGTAGGTGGCACCGCCCACGATTAATATTTCGACAGCTTTACCACGAACATAATTTGCACACTGGAGATTCACCTCATTCCAGATTCTGAGCATCATTGGCCGCTGATGGGGTAAAAGAGGGGATATCGAGCCGAGCAGCAGGCGTCGGTCCTTGAGAAAGAAAAACACAAGAATCGGCAACAACACGATGTAAATAAGCAGTGCCATGAGGTCGGGAATACTGGCTATAGAGAACGACACCAGCCACTGAGTCATACTAGCGGCTTCGCCCGTCACCTGCTGGTACAGGTTATTGATCTGTTCTATGGAGATCAGATTCGGATATTGCTGGGGCAGCAGTTCGAAGTATGTCTGCATTTCCCTGAAAATCCGGGGGGTCTCTCCCGCCAATGACGTTACCTGAGTCCACAGCAAGGGTAAAAGCCCGAACAGGAAGCCAATCAGGGTGCCAAGAAAAACCAGAAACACGCCAATAATTGAAACAACCTCGGGAATACCCAAAGAGGTCAGTTTGGTGACCAGACCCTGGAGAATGAAGGCAATGATGACCGCTGCAATAACTGGCGCCAGCATGTGGCCGAAGAAGATAACGATCAGGGTGCCGAAAATCAGCAGCAGAAAAAGTATGACCGCTTCGTCATCTGAAAAGTATTTATGCGCCAGAGCACGTAAAATTCGTACCATCAATGTCTCCGTTATTACACGAAATAGAAAGCCCGGAACAAAACGTTAATTTCCACGTCGTATAACAAAGCGATAACAGCCGTCGGTTTCCAACGTGCTAACCAGCACATGAGATGATAGCTTTAGGAACGCCGGGATGTCCCGGGCCGAACCAGCATCGGTCGCGATGACCTCAAGCTCTTCGCCCGGTTGCATAGCATTCAACTGGAGTTTGGTTTTTAACAGCGGCATCGGGCAAACGAGCCCGGACGCATCAAGAACAATATCAGCCATGAGTCTTTGATAAACCGTTGCGTTTTCGGTGGCTTGTTGGTTCAACTATCAAGCGGTGCATTATGCCGGTGAGTGCCCGGTATTGCACTGATTGTCAGGAAGTATATCAGGCAACGTATGAAATTCGTCCGTGCAGCTTTTTACCAGACGTTAACGAGAAGGACGGGGCAAGGCCTGGTGCTTGCCGCCGCCCTGTCCTTGCTCCTGAGCACCGTCAATGCAAACGAGACCCTGCTGCCAACGCTGGGCGGTGTTGGCGGCGGCCTTATTTCCGAACAGCAGGAAGCTGAAATTGGCCGGCAGGTAATGAGATCACTGAGGATGTCAGCGGATCAGATACGGGATCCGCTGGTCACCGATTACATGAGCAGCATTGTCTACCGCCTGGTGCCCTTTGTTCCTCTGAAGGATAAAAGCCTGTCGCTGGTTGTCATCGACAGCCCGGCGCTCAATGCGTTTGCGGTCCCCGGCAACATTATCGGAGTGAACGCCGGGCTGTTTCTGAATGCCGCAACAGAGCAGCAATTTGCCTCTGTGATCGCCCACGAGCTTGCCCACCTCAGCCAGCGCCATTTTGCACGCCGCATGGAGCAGCAGCAAACCAGTGCGCCACTGACGCTGGCCGGGATGAT
>JBDNIR010000157.1:0-12822 GCA_041688195.1 Marinobacter sp. | reverse complement strand
GTTTTCACCCAGTGAGTCTTGCGTTCGCGGTAGAGAATTTCAGTCTGCATCCTGACAAAAGCCAGCCAACCAAACAGCAAGTACAACCCCAACACCACCAACAAAAGCGGCAACCACATTTCCATCGGCATACTGGGCTTTTCAGTCAGTTTAAAGGTGGCAGGCTGATGCAGTGTATTCCACCACTCTACCGAATACTTGATAATCGGAATATTCACCACCCCAACCAGTACCAGAACCGCCACCGCCCGGGCAGAGGATTTCTCATCGGAGATCGCAGCACCTAGGGCAATCACCCCGAAATAGAGAAATAACAGGATCAGCATCGATGTCAGCCGGGCATCCCAAATCCACCAGGTTCCCCAGGTTGGCTTGCCCCAGACCGCGCCCGTGAACAATGCCAGAAAAGTCAGCACTGCACCCACCGGCGCCACGGACTTTACGAAAACATCCGCAAGCTTCATTCGCCACACAAGCGTCACAACCGCCGCGGATGCCATCATGATATAGACAGACTGCGCCAGGAAGGCAGACGGTACGTGAATAAAGATTATCCGATAACTGTTGCCCTGCAGATAATCTTTCGGGGCGAACGCCAGGCCCCAGACAATACCAACCAGAGCCAGTAGCAGACCGCTCCAGAGCAACCAGGGCATCCAACGACCGGCAATGCCGTAAAACCACTTTGGTGACCCGAGCTTGTGAAAAAATTGCCACATCAGGCGAATACCTTTCTCAACGTTATATCAATTATTGGACAGGCTAATCCGTAAGGCGGCGGCTGAAGCGAACGGCGCTAGCGTGACGGCCAGCACCAGAAACGCACCCATCAGCGCCAAATAACCACCAACCGGGGCGCCGTCTGCCGCAGCCGCCACGGTTCCGGTCCCGAAAATAAGCACCGGTATGTACAATGGAATAATCAATAACGACAACAGTACCCCACCAGACCTCAAGCCCAGGGTCAGAGCGGCACCGATGGAACCGATGAAACTCAATACCGGGGTTCCGACCAGTAACGTTAGACACAGAATCGCTACAGAATTCCCGTCCAGGTGTACCATCACGCCCAGCACCGGGGCCAGCACCACCAGTGGCAAGCCTGTTACCAACCAGTGCGCCAAGGTTTTCGCAAGCACCAGCCAATACAGTGGCTGGGGCTGCAGGGCCAGCTGCTCCAGTGTGCCGTCGTCAAAATCATGCCGGTAAAGCTGATCCAGGGACAGCAAAGTAGAAAGCAACGCTGCAACCCAGAGGATACCGGCTCCCGCCATCTGAAGAAACGATACTTCCGGGCTAACTCCCAAGGGAAACAGGGAAACCACCATGACAAAAAACAGCAATGGGTTGAGAGTATCCTGAAGCTGCCGGAAATTAACCTGCAGATCGCGCTTTAAAACTGCCCGCATCGCGAGCAAAACCGGAACAGCACTCTCCACCGGGCGGATGACAGGCCGAGTTTCAGAATTCACCGCCACCTCCCTGCCCCAGACGAAGACGATCCATGCTAGGCAAATCCGGCTCATGGTGCGTGGTCAGGATAACAGCGCCTCCCATGGCGGCTCGATTCACCAACAGCTGCTCCAAACCCTCCACGCCCTGATGATCAATAGCCGTAAACGCCTCGTCCAGTATCCATAACGGCTCATCGGACAGCAGTAACTTGGCAAGAGCAACGCGGCGCGTCTGACCGGCCGACAGATGCTGACAGGGAATCTCCTCAAAACCGGCGAGACCAGCACGTGCAAGCGCCTCTGAAAGCTGTTCATCGGTAACTGCATGCCGGCCGGAAATCAGAAACCGGAGGTTTTCCAGCGGCGTCAGCAAAGGCTTGACACCGGGGCGGTGCCCCATGAACAGCAGGTTCCGCAAAAACGCTTCGCGGTCGTCGCTGCGAGGCTGGCCCTGCCATAGCACCTGCCCTTCAAAACCCTCATGGAGTCCTGCCAGGATACGCAACAAGGTAGTCTTGCCCGAGCCATTGGCGCCCTCGACACGGGTCAGGGAGCCGGGCAATATGGAGAAATCAAGGCCTTGGAACAAAACTCTGTCGTCACGCTCGCATGACAAACCAATCGCCTGAAGCAAGGGAGCGGACTGTAGTGGCTCTGACATCGGGGCCCCAAACGCTGACAATACCTGGCAAACACTGGCTTGGCTCAGGAATAACGGTCTCCCGGTAATAAACCGCCGGGTACGGGGGAGGACAAAAGCCTCCAGCGAGCCGTATTATAACGAAACCGTGACAGAATTACTGTCTGGAACCGCCGGAGTTGTGTTTCATTTCTGGCAGCCAAATTTTCGAACCCACCCATGGCGTAAGGAGCGGTATGAAAGTCCCCGACAGCGGCCAGTCACCACTGCCCTCCGAAACGCCCCGGTCCGTCAAAGGCAAAGGTTCGGTGGTTACCTCTGGCCCACGAACAGACCCTGCCCTGTCGACCGGCGCATTGCTTGACCGGCTGCAGCTTGAAAACCGCCAGGCCGTGATGGCCCGGGTGGCCCAGGTATTGACCAATCAACAGGGCCAGGCTGACAGCCTGCTGCTGGAACTGCGGGGCCGCAGCCTGCTGGTTCAGCCACCGCAGGGTGAGGCCAAACTCGAGCCCGGCGACTGGATCAAGATAATGCGTGCCGGCAACGAGCTTCAGTTAATGTCAAAACTGGCCCCACCGCTGGAGTCCCGGATTGCCCAGGCCCTGGCTCAGCGTCTGCCCTGGCAACAACGACTCGATACTGGCCTGGGCCAATTGATGTCCGCATTGTCGGGCGGGGCTAAAACCAGCAACCCGATCACTCCGGCCCAGCCGCTATCCCCCAGCGCTCAGGCAGCTATCCAGCAACTGATCAGCCGTCTGCCAGCCAGCGACGCTTTTTTACCCGGCATGTCGGCATCGGCACACTCTAGCAGTGCGGGTAGCAGTGCGGGCAGTGCAGGCAACGCTCCCGGCTCCGGCAGTGCTCAGCCGCCAGGCAGCCTCGCTTCTCAGGTAAAAGCCTGGATCAGCGAAAGCGGCCTGTTTGCTGAATCCCGGCTGGCAAGAGCTCCGGATGCGGCCCTGCCCGATCTCAAGCTTGCGCTTACCCGGGTCGTCACTGCCCTGTTATTGCAACAGAATGCCGGCCCTGAGCATTTCAACCGTTACACACCGCTGGCCAGTCACGAACTGGTGCAGGCACCGTTGCAGTTTCCCAATCAGTTACCGCCCCCACCGCCGGCTTCACAAGCGGAACCTGTTACCGTCGGACAGATGCTGAGGTTGCTGGCAGGTATGCTGAATCGTATTTCTGTCAATCAGCTTCACAGCCAGATGCTTACCAACCGCGGCACAGCCGACGCGCCGGCCCCCTCCACCTGGCTGATCGAGTTGCCCTGGGTAACACCTCAAAACGAGCCGAGAATTGCGCAACTCAGGATGGAGCATTACGCCGAAGATCACAGTGAAAGCACCAGCCATCGAAAGCCCTCACCCGTGGCCGAATGGCGTTTCTCCCTTGCGCTGGATCTCGATGCCGCCGGCCCGGTTTACTTCGAAGTATCACTTCGGGAAATGCAGGTATCGGCCAGGGTATGGGCCGTGCAGCAAGACACCCTTAAACAGGTGCAAGCCGAACTTACCGACCTGCGCACTCGTCTGACAGACCTGGGGCTGGAAGTGGTCGATCTGGAATGCCGACGCGGCAACCCCCAGGCCGCCACCACAAAACTGGAACAATGTCTGGTGGACACTCGTGCCTGACAAGCAAACTGACGCGTTACAAAAGGAAGATAACATTCATGAGTGATGCGCATGAGGCACTTCGACAAACGGCGGTAGCGCTCAAATACGATGGCAAGCGGGCTCCCACAGTAACCGCGAGCGGGCTTGACGATATTGCAGATGAAATCATCCGGATCGCCCGGGAGCACGGCGTTCCACTTTATGAAAGTCCGGAGCTGGCCACAATCCTGGCACGATTGGAATTAGACGAGGAAGTACCGGAAACTCTGTATCGGGTCATTGCCGAAATTCTGACGTTTGCCTTTAACCTGCAAGGGAAAACTCCCGCGGACGCGGGAGCAAACTCATCAGACAGTTGAATTCTGGAGTCGGTCAGGCGGCTCGGCGATTTTTCAGGGCCGAAACCAGTTCCGCTTCGGGTCGTGAAATACCGCAAGTATTCATCAGGTCATCAATATCGGCACCCAATTCAACCAGCCGGGACGCCTCATCGTAGGATACCCGGAGCGGGTCATTCTGCCGCATCTCATCCATCAGGCCTCGTAGCTCATGCAGTTGACGCTCGCAGCCCACTACCCGGTGGCCAACGCCCATACTGCCACTGCCGGTGGCATGAATTTCGCGGCCGAGGGCGTCACAGCGCCCTTTGATCTGGTCCTTGAGCTGACGAACCTCCCGGCGCGACACCAGGGATTGAATGAACAATAAAACCAGTGCACCGGTGGTCAGTGCCCAAGGAGCCAGCGTCGTCAAATCCGTCATGATCGGGTTTCCTTATCATTCAGATCAGAGTGATGAAACTTCAGCCCATTCGTGGTCTGTCAGCATCTTGTCGAACTCAACCAGAATAATGAGTTCGCCGTTCTTGTTGCACACGCCCTGGATAAATTTTGCGCTTTCCTCATTACCCACGTTCGGTGCCGTTTCAATTTCACTGGACTTTAGGTAAACCACCTCCGCCACGGAATCCACCAGAATGCCCATAATCTGGTTGGAAGACTCCATCACCACGATCCGGGTGGCGTCGGTCACTTCCTGGTCCGCAAGGCCGAAACGGCGCCGGGTATCAATGACCGTGACGACGTTGCCGCGCAGGTTGATGATACCCAGAACGTAATCCGGGGCTCCGGGAACCGCGGCTATTTCGGTATACCTCAATACTTCCTGAATCTGCATGACGCCAATACCGTAGGTCTCGTCATCAAGCCGGAACGTCACATACTGAAGTACCTGATCGTCCTGGCCCTGATTCTTTTGTCCGCTCTGGGATGCCATATTGCACTGTCTCCTAGGCAGGCTGCCCGAACGGGACAACCTGATCGTCAAAAAACCATCATCAGTGCCCTTACTATAGTTCAGAGCACAAACCGTGCCAGCCTTCCCCTCTCGATTCCGTGACAGGGAGCGACCGGCAAATTATTCAATGCTTACTCGAGCGCCAACCTGTGTTCACTTTCTGCACGCGCTAGCAGAGACGCCATGGTTGCCACATCAATCAGGGCGCACATGTGTTTAATCACCGTGCCCGCCAACCAGGGCCGCTTACTCCGCGCGGAGCGCCAACGCACTTCTTCGGGGTCCAGCGTAAAAGACTGTGCGACCTCGTCACAGGCCAGCGCCCATTCGCTGTTGTTCAGCCGAATTGCAAAGCGGTACCCCTCTCGCGCACCTGCGGGCACCCGTCCGGCCATGATCCACTCCGCAGTATCCACGATCCGGAGGTTCTGATCACGGTCCGGGAGCATACCCATATACCATTGCGGCCGCCCGGGTATGGGTTTCACTTTGCTTTCGATCTTGTGGATAGCCCCTAATAACACCAACGGTACCGCCATCTGCAACCCGGCAACACGGAAAATAAGGCACTCGAACGGCTTTTGAGACCAGGGCGGACGCTCCAGTGGCGTTGATTCTGCTGGCGGCTCCTCAGAGCGTTGCGTCGGGCTTTCTGCAACCGGTTTGGCCATCACGGGTGTCGGTGCCGGGGTCACGGTCAGAGGCTCGGTGCGAACGGTTTCTACCGCAGAGTAGTCAGTATCCTGGGCGCTGCGGGTGGCCGTTTTTAGCAGTTCGTCAAGGTAACTGGCCAACGCTGTAGTCGGATCAGCAAACTGTGTTTCGCGGATCGGTTTCACTGTCCGACCTCCCGCTCAGGGCCGCACCATGGTGCCGTGCCAGCCGCAGATGTCAAAAATCTGACTAAAGCCATCACCGTCTCCCAGACGAACTGACGCGCTCGATCAGATCGTCCAACAGCCGCCGATATGCCCTCACCCCATGGGTTTCGTTGTCGAACGCGGAGGGCACGACACCGGCCTGACTGGCGTCCCGGAATTTGGTATCCACCGGAATGGCAAAACGCCACAAGGTATCGGGGTAACTCTTACGAAGTGCATTAAGACTTTTCACCGACGCCTGGGTACGCCGGTCAAACAGCGTAGGCACGATGGTGTAGGTCAGCTGGCTTTTTTGGGAACGCATGATCATTTCAAGGGTGTGAAGCATTCTCTCCAGCCCCTTGATAGCCAGAAACTCGGTCTGTACCGGCACTACAAGATGCTGGGCTGCGGCCAGGGCGTTGACCATCAACACGCCAAGTGACGGTGTGTTATCCAGTAGCACGTAGTCAAAATCATCCCACAGCTGAGCCAGCGCCCGGGACACTATCAGCCCCATGCCCTCGACACCCACCATCCGGCGTTCCAGCGTCGCCAGTGCAGTACTCGCCGGCAGCAGGGACATGCCCGCGCAGGAAGTCTCCGTGATCAACTGGGCGGGCAAGCCATCGGGAACTTTGCCCTGGTGCTGAAACAAATCGAAGACGCTGTGTTGCAGGGTGTCGGGATCCTGACCGAACCAGCTCGTGAGTGAGCCATGAGGGTCCAGATCCACCACCAGCACGCGCTTTCCACGGGCCGCCAAAAGCCCACCGAGCGTAACCACCGTCGTTGTTTTACCGACACCACCTTTCTGATTGGCTACTGCCCAAATTCGCACTCTGGTTCTCCGACTGATAAAACGCCCTGTCTTTCTGTATCGGCGCGGCTGGCATTAACTTGATATCCAGGCGGCAAACTATTGCCTGGCCGCACCATCAAATTCAGAGAAATACAGGAACCGTGCCAGCTTGACATGTTTCTAGCGCATGGCACCGCGAATACTGGCATCCCGGGATATCAGCAGCACCACCCGGCGATTGCGGCTGCGGCCTTCCTCGGTGTCATTGCGGGCAACCGGCTGGAATTCACCGTAACCGATGGCTGCCATTCGTACGGGTTCAATACCTTCCATTGCCAACACCCGCACCACCGCTGCTGCCCTCGCAGTGGATAACTCCCAATTGGAAGGAAACGCCGGGGTCCGGATCGGGCGGTTATCGGTAAAGCCTTCTACCCGCACGGCGTTATCGCTATTTTCAAGCACCCTGGCAATGGTTTCGAGAACGGTAAAAGCATCAAAGTGCGGTTCTGCATCGCCGCTGCCAAACAACAGGCTATCTCTCAAACTAAGCTCGATCCACTCATTACTGGTTTCAAGCGTTACCACCCCCTGGTCGATAAATTCATCAAACTCCAACGCGAGCTGATCGGCCATTACCCTGAGAGCATCACTCCTGGCCTGCTCACTGATTTCGGGGTTGCGGGGTGCTTCGGTTACCGGTGGCGGGATAACGTCGTCACCTTGACTGGGGGGATTGACGGGGCTCATCTCTTCGACTTCAATCGGGTTAACGGATCGTTGAGGCGCGTTGAATACCCCCGTGAGAGTTTCCGACAGCACTTTATACTTGCCTTCATTGACCGAGGAGACGGAGTACATGACCACGAAAAAGGCGAACAGCAGGGTGATGAAATCCGCGTAGGAAATCAGCCAGCGCTCTTTGTTATGGAGATCGTCCTCAGATTGTCGCCGACGGCGCATGATGTCCCCTTTTGCCCGTTCCGTTGCCGATACCCGGGGGCATCAGTGCAGGAAACCACGCAGACGCAACTCAATGGAGCGTGGATTTTCCCCTTCCGCAATCGCGATCAGGCCGTCGATCATCATATCTTCATATCGGGAACGCACTCTGACCAGGCCCCGGAGTTTGTTGGCTATGGGGAAAAACAGCAGGTTGGCCAGTGCAACGCCGTAAATGGTGGCGACAAAGGCCGTGGCGATACCACTACCGAGGCTGGCCGGATCTTCAAGATTGGTCATTACCTGGATCAACCCCATGACGGCCCCGATGATACCGATGGTGGGCGAGTAGCCGCCCATGGCCTCAAAGACTCTGGCGGCATCGAGATCCCGCTGTTCCCGGGAATCCAGATCCACCTCCATAATGCTGCGTATTGACTCCGGCTCCGCGCCATCCACCAGCAGTTGCAGGCCTTTCCTCGCAAAGCGTTCCGGCTCTCTCTCCGCCAGACCTTCCAGCCCGAGCAAACCCTGTTTACGAGCTTTGACACTCCAGTCGATGACCTTGCCGATACCGTCTTCCAGGCTCACATAAGGTGGCAGGAAGACCCAGCGGACCTGGGCAAACGCCCGGCGAAGCACCGGCCATGAGGTCTGGAGCGCGATAGCCGCAAAGGTACCGCCAATGACGATGAGGGCCGCCGGGCCGTTAAAGAGCGAGCCAAGGGCGCCCCCCTCCAACAGGTTGCCGCCAAGAATGGCAGCAAACGCCAGAATGATGCCAAGCAGGCTCAGGATATCCATCAGCTAACGCCTTCCACCAGCCGCTTGCCAATATCCTGCAGAGGAAGTACTTCATCAGTGAGTCCGGCTTTAGCCACCGCCATCGGCATACCGTAGATAACCGAGGTTTTTTCATCCTGTGACCACACCACCGAGCCGGATTCCTTCATCATCCGGCAACCCTCTTTTCCGTCCGCCCCCATGCCTGTCAAAATAACGCCAAGGGTCTTGCCGGGAAAACTGCGGGCCAGCGAGCCAAAAGTGACGTCGGCACAAGGCTTATAATTTAATCGTTCATCGCCAGGCAGAATACGCACCCGGCCCTGGCCGCCACGGTTCTCAATCATCATCTGCTTGCCACCGGGTGCCAGCAGGGCCAGCCCGGGCTTGAGCATATCGCCTTCAACGGCTTCACGTACTTCGATCTGACACAGCTTGTTGAGTCGATCAGCAAACGCCGGTGTAAAACTGGCAGGCATGTGCTGAACCAGAACGAGCGGCGCCGGGAAGTTTGCCGGTAACATCGTCAGCACTTTCTGCAGTGCGATCGGGCCGCCGGTGGACGTGCCAATACCCACCACATCGTAATGCCGGGTGGGTGTCTTACGTTGACTCGTACGAGCCGGTGATGGCGACGCTGGTGCTGCAGACCCTGTGGCTGGACGATCCACAGCCGGCTGGGCGAGACTCGTTGCCGAGCTGTTGGCAGGAGCTTCTGCCCGGACTCGCGGCGTTGGCGCAGACGGCGTCTGTACCGGGCGACCGCTGCTCGGCCGGCTGCGGGCAACAACCAGAATTCGGTTCCGGAGGATTTTCTGCAGTTCACTGCTATCCCGTGCGATGTCCTCGAAATTCTTGGGCAGGAAATCCACAGCGCCTGCGTCCAGTGCATCCAGGGTAACCCGGGCGCCGTCATAGGTCAGCGAGGAAAACATCAGCACCGGGACCGGGCGGGTCCTCATGATCTCCCGGACCGCGGAGATGCCATCCATGACCGGCATCTCATAATCCATGGTAATCACATCAGGGCGGAGCTTCTCGGCCATCTCGACCCCTTCGCGGCCGTTCGATGCCACACCAATGACCTGTATACCATCGGAGGCATTGAGGATTTCAGTCAGTCGCTTGCGAAAAAAGCCTGAATCATCAACGACCAGAACAGAAACCGCCATGCACGTCTCCTTAAATGGGATGGACCGCTACCGCATCAACCGTAGTGCTGGAGCAAGCTGGGAACATCAATGATCAGTGCGATGCGACCGTCTCCGGTAATGGTCGCGCCCGCCATACCCGGCGTGCCTTGCAGGGCCCGGCCCAACGGTTTGATCACCACTTCTTCCTGCCCAACAAGTTGGTCTACCACAAACCCGACGCGCTTGGTGCCCATCGCGACAATCACTACATGACCGTTTGTCGGGGGTGGTGAACCGGCAGCGCCCTTGATAAGCCAGCGTTTGATATGGAACAGGGGAAACACTTTGTCCCTGACCACAATGCATTCGCGGCCATCAACAATGTTCTTCTTGCTGAGATCGAGGTGGAAAATTTCCACCACATTGACCAGCGGCAGTGCAAACGACTGATCCGCCAACTTGATCATCAGGGTAGGCATGATCGCCAGGGTCAGCGGCACCTTGATGACGATGCGGGACCCTTTGCCCAACTCGGACTCGACATTGATCATGCCGTTGAGCTGACCAATCTTGGTTTTCACCACGTCCATGCCGACACCACGGCCGGATACGTCAGAGATTTGCTCTTTGGTAGAAAATCCGGCGGCGAAAATAAGGTTGTAGCATTCAGTTTTAGTGAGGCGGTCTGCCGCCTCCTTATCGTAAATACCTTTCCCAACGGCTTTGCGCCGGAGTATTTCCGGGTCCATACCTGCGCCGTCATCTTCAATGACCAGCAGAATATGATCACCTTCCTGTTGCGCTGACAGCGTGATCAGACCAACACGCGGCTTACCGGCTTTTTCCCGCACATCCGGTGCTTCAATCCCGTGATCCACGGAATTACGAACCAGGTGAACCAGGGGGTCAGAGAGCGCTTCGACCAGGTTCTTGTCGAGATCGGTGTCTTCCCCGTACATTTTGAGATTGATTTCTTTTTTCAGGCTTCGGGCGAGGTCCCGGACTACTCTCGGGAATCGACCAAATACCTTTTTGATCGGCTGCATACGGGTCTGCATAACCGCAGCCTGCAAATCGGTGGTGACCACATCGAGGTTGGACACCGCTTTTTGCATGTGCTCGTCTTCACTGTCCGAGCCCAGGCGTTGAAGACGGTTACGCACCAGTACCAGTTCGCCCACCATATTCATGATGTCATCGAGACGCTTGGTGTCCACGCGTACGGTGGTTTCGGCCGCAGGCGTTGAATCCCTGGCGGGCGTTGCCGCCGCCGCACCAGCGTCTTTCGTGGGGCTCTTGCCCTTGCCATGCAGGTTGTCCAGCAGCGCCTCAAACTCGTCATCGGTGATCTCGTTACTGGCGCTGGCCGGAGTATCCTGGCTGGCTGTCGATGAGGACTGGGCACTGGCGTCTCCGTCATCAAGAGCGCTCAGCAATTGCTCGAATTCATCATCGGTGATATCGCCATGCTCATCAGCTCCGGAAGGCGTTTCAGAATCGGTGCTTCCGGCGGGGGCTTGCGAGGCGGGCAGCGCAAAGCCATCGAGGGCCCGAATAAGCTCGGGTGGAGCGAACGTGAGCTCTTCTTTGTTGCGAACCTGGTCAAACATGACATTGACGTAGTCCAGGGTTTCCAGCACCACGTCCATTAATTCAGCGTCTACGCGACGTTTGTGATTACGCAGGGTGTCGAACACGTTCTCAGCTGCGTGGCAGCAATTAACCAGGGCTTCGAGTTGAAGGAACCCGGCACCACCCTTGACGGTATGAAAGCCCCTGAATATCGCGTTCAGAAGATTACTGTCGCCCGGGTTCTGTTCCAGATCCACCAGTTGCCCTGACAACTTCTCGAGTATCTCTCCGGCCTCTACCAAAAAGTCCTGAAGGATCTCTTCATCACCGTCAAATGACATGCAACACCCTCACCTTAAAATCCGAGACTGGACAGCAGGTCGTCTACGTCGTCCTGTCCGGAAACTACGCCTGCAAGCTCTGCAGCACGCATTTGTGGGCCCTCACCTTTCTCCGGGGAGGTTTGTTCCTGCTTTGCAAACTCATGCACGGTGCCGGTCATTTGATCAACGTGACTTGCCATCACCACCAGGCTGAGCAGGTGTTCTTCAACTTCTTTAACCAGGGTGGTGACTTTCTGGATCACCTGGCCGGTCAGGTCCTGGAAATCCTGTGCCAGCAATATTTCAGACAGACTGCCGTATATGGCATCGGTATCATCGGCCGTGGTAGCAAAGAACTGGTCAATCCGGACGTAAAGCTCGCGGAATTCCGCAGGAGCAATCTCCCGGCGGCGCAGCCGTTGCCAGTCCTCTCTCAACGCTTTTGCCTGATCGCGCATCGCGCTCACTCTGGGCATGGCGTCCTCAGCCAGATCCATGGTGCGGTTGGCCGCTTTGCTGGTCATCTGGACCACGTATTCCAGCCGGTCTGATGCGTCAGACATCATCGACAATGCTTCCCGCTGCTCCTGGTTCTGGGGGTCTATCTGAAAGTTCCGGATGGCTTCATGGAGGCTGCGGGTGAGGCGACCGACCTCCCGGTAAAGGCTCTGGTCCCGAACCTCGCTGAGATCGCTGATCAGTGCCATGGCTTTACCGTAATCTCCGGCGTTCACCTGGTTCATCAGCTCGGCGGCCTGACTGCGAAGCTGTTCCGTTACCTCCAGGTCAAGATTTGCCTGATTCTTTTTGATTTTGCTCATAAGCGCGAGCCCGACCCCTTTTACTGAATGCGCTCAAAGATCTTTTCGATCTTTTCCTTGAGCACAGCCGCGGTGAATGGTTTGACCACATAACCGTTAACACCTGCCTGGGCAGCTGCAACGATCTGATCACGCTTGGCTTCTGCAGTCACCATCAGCACCGGCAAGGTTTTCAGATTTTCGTCGGCCCGAACCGCCTTGAGGAGATCAAAGCCAGACATACTTGGCATATTCCAGTCCGTCACCAGGAAGTCATATTTGCCGCTTTTGAGCATCGGCAATGCGGTGTTGCCATCGTCGGCTTCATCGGTATTGGTGAAGCCGAGATCACGCAACAGGTTTTTGATGATCCTGCGCATGGTGGAAAAATCATCCACAATCAGGATTTTCATGTTTTTGTCCAAAGGCACCTCCAGTAAATAAAGCCCGGAATTGACATCAATTCATGGCCCTGTCACTCAGGCTGCGGTGGTGGACCAGTCCGATAACCTGGCCCGAAGCCGCATCGCCGCCTGGGTATGAATCTGGCTGACCCGGCTCTCACTAACCCCGATGACCGCGCCAATTT
>JBDNIR010000156.1:0-3926 GCA_041688195.1 Marinobacter sp. | reverse complement strand
GTTACATCAAAGCACTTGAATTCTTGCATGCGAATGACAATAATTATCAATACATTTAGCGGGGCCAGTGAGTCTTCCTATGTACGTATGTCTTTGCAAGGGTGTGACCGACCACCAGATTCGTGACGCAGCAGAAAATGGTTGTCAGTCCATGCGCCAACTCGGCAAAGAGCTGGGGGTGGGTCGCCAGTGTGGTCGATGTGCCTGCATGGCCCGTGAAATCCTGCGAGAGGCGCAGCCTCAGGACTATATGAATCTTGCCAACTTGCTTGCCCAACCCGCCTGACCCTTCTTTTCATAGCCAATCGGCATTTCAGACCCGGAATCGTTTACGTGTGTCCTGCTCCTATATGGGAATCATTTACCAGTGCGGTTTTTTATCGGAAAGAATAGGGCTACCCTTGTGAAAACATCGGAATAACGAGAGGGAAACGGTCATGAAAGGCGATAAAAAAGTCATCCAATACCTAAATAAAGTCCTTGGCAACGAACTGACAGCCATCAACCAGTATTTCCTGCACTCACGCATGTACAAGGATTGGGGCATCACGAAGCTGGCGGAGAAGGAGTACGAAGAATCCATCGACGAAATGAAGCATGCGGATCAGTTAATCGAGCGCATTCTGTTTCTCGAAGGTCTTCCGAACCTGCAGGATCTCAACAAGCTGTTGATTGGCGAGAACGTTAAGGAAATGATCGAGTGTGATCTGAACCTTGAGATGATCGCCCATAAGGATTTGAAAGAAGCGGTTATTCATTGCGAGACAGTAAAGGACTTCACCAGCCGTGAGCTGTTCAGAAGTATTCTTGACAGTGAAGAAGAGCACATTGACTGGCTGGAAACCCAGCTCGACATGATCGAGAGAATGGGCCTCCAGAATTATATTCAGCTTCAGTCCTCTGCCGCTGAATAAGTAGATGTCCAGCCGAGGGGCATGCGCCTTACTGCAGCATATGCCCCTCGCTGGTGCGAATTTTCTCCTCCGCCATCCCTAACATAACCCTCACATCCAGTTAACGGCTTAAGTAGGTACAATACCGGCACGTTTTTTACATAGCATTTCCCGGTATCAAAGGACGTCAAAAGGAGATTGTAATGGATCTGTCCTGCTTCAAAGCCTATGACCTGCGTGGTCGTGTACCTGACCAAATGAATCCGAAACTGGCCGAGCTGATCGGGCGGGCCTATGTGGAGATTACCGGTGCCCGCAAGGTTATTGTCGGTTATGACATCCGCCTCTCCTGCCCCGAAATTACTGAAGCGCTGAGTTCCGGGCTGATGGCGGCCGGTGCGGATGTCTTCGATATTGGACTGTGTGGCACCGAGCAGGTGTATTTCGCGACGTCTCATTACGGCATGGACGGCGGCATCATGGTAACCGCGAGCCATAACCCCCGGGATCACAACGGTATGAAGATGGTGGGGCCGGAGTCCCGTCCCATCAGTTCCGACAATGCCCTGAATGCCATTCGTGATCGTGTCCTCGAACCCTTTTCCTATGCTCCCAAACAAGGCCGTTATGAGGTTTTGGAAGTACAGGCGGCCTATATTGACCATTTGCTGGGCTATATTGATGCCGATTCACTGAAACTGCTGAAAATTGTGGTTAACGCAGGCAACGGTGGTGCCGGCGTGGTTGTGGACGCGTTAGAATCGCACCTGCCATTTGAGTACATTCGGTTACATCATGAGCCGGATGGCCACTTTCCCAATGGTGTTCCCAACCCGATTCTGGAAGAAAACCGTGCGGTGACCGCAGACGCCGTGATTGCCAACAAGGCTGCCATGGGCATTGCCTGGGACGGGGACTATGATCGCTGTTTCTTCTTCGATGAGAACGGCCGTTTTATTGAGGGTTATTACATTGTCGGCTTACTGGCAGACCAGTTCCTGCGCAAGGCTGGCGGCGGCAAGGTTATTCACGACCCCCGCCTGATCTGGAACACTCAGGATCTGGTGGAGGCCGCTGGCGGTGTTGCGATCGAGAGCAAAACCGGGCATGCCTTTATCAAGCAGCGGATGCGTGACGAAGACGCGTTATACGGGGGTGAGATGAGTGCCCACCATTACTTCCGGGATTTCGCCTACTGCGACAGCGGTATGATTCCCTGGTTGTTGATTGCCGAGCGGCTATGCCAGTCAGGCCAGACGTTGTCTTCCCTGATTGATGCCCGTATTGAGGCCTACCCTGCCAGCGGTGAGATTAACCGGACTATCAGTGATCCTGCCAGGGTGATTGCCGCCATCGAGTCGGCCTACGGGCCTGACGCCAAATCCGTCAGTCATGTGGATGGCCTGAGTGTCGAGTTTGCTGATTGGCGTTTCAACCTGCGGATGTCCAACACCGAGCTGGTCGTGCGCCTGAATGTGGAGTCCCGTGCGGACATCCCGCTAATGAAAGCGAAAACGGCAGAGCTGCTTGCGGAGATGGAGCGTTTGAATCAGGCCTGATGAGTGGAAGGGGCAACTAGTTGCTCAGTTGCCCCTTCCACTCAACGCTGACGTTAAAGCCAGTCGTTGAGCATCACGCCGATGCCGATACGGTGAATGCGCTCGTTGTAGTCGATCAGGCTCTCACCGTATCCGTTGTAATACTGGATATAACCTTTCAGGGCGCCCCCTATCGGAAAGCTGTAACCGAGTTCTAAGGACGTCCGGTTGTCCGATGATTTCAGGTTATTCCGGAGCTTGAGAGAAATGGTCTTGTCGTCGCTCAATTTATAAACGGCCCAGTAATCAGCGTAGCCGAGGTAGTTCTCAATATCGGGGTTGTCGTCGTCATTCTCCGGTAGGCGGTACCAGGGCGATACGATAAACAGCCAGCGGTCGTAGCTGTATGTTACTGTGCTCAGAATCCGGTTCCAGCTCCGCGACTCAGGCTCAGAGCGTCCATTAGACTGGTGGTTGAAGCCAAGCGCGATGCTATTAAAGGTGCCTGGCCCAAAGTCCAGGTCAGCGTCATACCTTAGAAACAGCTCGGGTTCGTAGTTGGTTTCCCGGAACGGCGCCGAGTTGTCAGTGTTGTATATCTGCCAGAACGAGAGCTGGGTGTAACCAAACCAGAATGTGGTTCGATCATCGAAAATGCCGGTCAGTAACGGCACCTTGAAGCTGATCTGGTATTTGGCTTCCTCATTTTCCAGGGCGTCGTCGTAGGTCGTTGTCCCGGTTCGTGGGCTGAAGGGGGTCTGGTTAGGCTCGTGTGCCCAAGTGGCTGGCATAAGATACATGGGGCGATGGGAAACAAAACCGCCAGAGAAGGAAAACAGGGCTTTCTCCGCTGCCACATAGCGGTTAACCAGGGATTTCATAAAGCCGGTGTCCTTGCTCGCCTTCGGGTCTTCAGATGAGGCGTCATCAGATTGAGCCGTCAGTCGGGTTCGACCGTTTCCATGGGTCCCAAGAAGTTCCGTCGCGGTTTCAGTGGCTTCAATTTCCTGCGCACTGGCATTTTCCCGGGCTTGCCTGGGGTCGAAGTTGGCATCGTAACAGGCAAGCCGCTTGACACCGTCTTGGATAAGCGCGCAGTCTCGCGGGCTGATATCGTCTTGCTCGTTGGTCCGTGCCTGGCTGTAAGCTATGGCTGGAGTCAGCAAAAAAACAGTGATGAGCAACCAGCTTCGGGTCAGAGTCATGACAGTATCCAGTTTGATGTCAGGGGGTTGCAGAAATACTTGACCAGGTCTGTGCAATACTGAATGCCCAGATACCGAGCAGCGTCAGTGTTAACAGGGCAAACACCACTTTATGTTTAGTCCCGGTGCCTGCTTTTGAGGCGGCAATCCAGCGCACATACATCAGCCCGATAAAGCTGATAAAAACGACCAGGCTGGCAATAGCAGGAATTAGTAGCCATCCGGTATTAAATGTGGAGCCGTCGCGAGCGAGACTGCTGAAGACGAACATGGAGCCGAGTAAAGCGGCC
>JBDNIR010000155.1:0-8961 GCA_041688195.1 Marinobacter sp. | reverse complement strand
TGAAGGGGGTGCCCATTTCCGAACTCTGGCGAGGCGGGAAACCGGCATCGGGTGATATCAGGGGTATCAAGGATATCAAGGATTACCCTTATTTCACACGGTGGCAGGCAGACGAAAGTGATTCTCTTCCGTATACTGTAACGCAATTAGCGATTGCTCCAATGGAGCGCAGCCTGCTTCACGAGCGTATCAGGCTGAGATTTTTGCAAATGCTGGTGCAAGGATTCGTAAGCGAAGTCCGGGGTCTGATGGCTCGGGGAGATCTTCACGCTGATATGCCATCCATGCGATGTGTTGGTTATCGTCAGGTCTGGTCCCATTTTGAGGGGAACTTTGATGCGGATGCCATGGTTGAGAAAGGCGTTGCAGCTACCCGGCAACTGGCAAAAAGACAACTGACCTGGCTGCGAAAGTGGCGCAATTTGCATTGGCTGGAATCGGATTCCGATCAAAATTTGACAGTTGCCTTGAAAATTGTCGGTCTTCACGCCACATTAAAATGATCGGGTTTCGTATTGGAACACCGTACCGCTTGGTTTTAGGCTTTGCGTGGATGCAATGGGCCGTCGTGTCGATTGATGCTGGCTGCACCTGAACCGTTAAAAATGACGATCTGCTTTTCATAATAGGAGAACGAAAATGTCAAAAGGGCACTCTCTACAAGACCCTTACCTCAATGCATTGCGCAAGGAGCGTATTCCGGTTTCCATTTTTCTCGTAAACGGCATCAAGCTTCAGGGTCAGGTCGAGTCGTTTGACCAGTTTGTTATCCTGCTGAAAAACACCGTGAGCCAGATGGTTTACAAGCACGCCATATCAACGGTAGTGCCTGCCCGTAACGTTCGTATTCCTCAGCAGAGCCTTGCTGGAGAAGACGAAGCCGAAGCCGAAGATTGATCTGAAGGGTCGTCAACGGTTTTTCAGTTATGCTTTTCAGATACCCGCGAAGTCTGATACCGGCAAGTCCGGACGTCAGGATTCGCGGGTATTTGCGTTTTGGTGAATTCATTTTTACTCCGGGGAGTCTCGTCTAATTGTTTGAGCGTCCTGATGTTGGTGAACGGGCAGTGCTTGTTCACATTGAGTTTTCGTCCCACGGTGAATCAGAGGACCTGGGTGAGTTTGGTGAGCTGGTTACCTCAGCCGGCGTCGAGGCGGTTGCCACAGTGACGGGTAGTCGCAATCAGCCAGGCACGCGTTTTTTTGTTGGTAAGGGAAAGCTGGAGGAGGTACGCTTGGCGGTGGAGGACTCCGGCGCGGATGTGGTGTTGTTCAATCATGCGCTCAGCCCCAGCCAGGAACGCAACGTTGAACGCGAACTGAAATGTCGCGTACTGGACCGCACCGGTGTAATCCTCGACATTTTTGCCCAGCGCGCCCGTACCCATGAAGGTAAATTGCAGGTAGAGCTTGCTCAGCTTGAGCATATGTCCACCAGGCTGATCCGGGGCTGGACGCACCTTGAAAGACAGAAAGGTGGTATTGGTCTGCGGGGCCCGGGTGAAACCCAGTTGGAGACAGACCGCAGGCTGTTACGAGCCAGAATCAAGTCTATCCACCAGCGTCTTGAGAAAGTTCGCCGTCAGCGTGACCAGGGTCGCCGGGCCCGTAAGCGCGCAGATATTTCCACGGTTTCTCTTGTTGGCTACACCAACGCGGGCAAATCCACGCTGTTTAATCACATTACGACGTCTTCCGTATATGCGGCTGACCAGCTGTTCGCGACTCTGGATCCAACCCTGCGGCGGCTTGAGTTGCCCGATATTGGTCTGGTGGTGGTCGCCGACACGGTCGGTTTTATCCGTCACCTCCCACACAAGCTGGTCGAAGCTTTCAGGGCGACCCTTGAAGAAACCAGCGAGGCCTCTCTGCTGCTCCATGTGGTGGATTGTTACGACGATCGCCGCGATGAAAATATGGCCCAGGTCGAGGATGTGTTGCTGGAAATCGGCGCAGAAGAGGTTCCGGTCCTGCAGGTTTTTAATAAAATTGACTTGCTGACTGACTTCAAGCCAAGAGTTGAGCGTAATGAAGAGGGGGTGCCGGTTCGTGTTTGGGTATCCGCCGTCACCGGCGCCGGCATCCCGGAGCTCTTTGATGCCGTTGTCGAGCGTCTGGCTGAAGATGTTATCCATCAGTTTGTGGTTTTGGGGCCGGCGGATGGTAAGCTCCGGGCTCTCCTGCACCAGTCAGGTTCAGTGTTGTCCGAACAGCAGCACGACAACGGTGATACGGTAGTGGAAGTGCGGATTCAAAGCCGGGACTGGTTTCAGTTGCTTAGCCGGGCCGGGGTCAAAGCAGACTCGATTCGACTTGACCGCGCCTGAAGCGTAACTGAAACGGTGCTGTTGGTGGAACTTCTGGCGTAATTGCTGGCCAAAAACGCGGTTGTAATAGTTTAGGTGGGGCCTGCTCTTGCGGGGGCGGTGATAAATCCCTAGTATTTGCAGCTATTCGATATCTTGAGAACGGAGAGTACTATGGCCTGGAATGAACCGGGTGGTAACCGTAACGACAATGATCCGTGGGGCACGGGCGGTGGTCGTGGCGGCAATGACAAGGGGCCACCTGATCTTGATGAGGCGCTTAAAAAAGGTCTCGACAAACTGAACCAGTTGCTGGGTGGTAAAAAAGGCAAGAAATCCGGTTCAGGCGGCGGTTCTTCCAGCTCAGGCGGCAGCAGTGGTGGCTTTGGCGCCATTCTCGCGATCCTGGGTATCGTAGTCGTCGGTTATGTGATTTTTCAGTCTTTTTACACCGTGAATGAGCAAGAGCGGGCCGTATTGCTGCGCTTCGGTGAATACAACAAAACGGAAAATCCGGGTCTGCGTTTTAAAGTGCCCTTGATTGATGACGTTACCAAAGTGCTGGTTACCAACGTACGGACAGCACAGTCCCGTGGTCAGATGTTGACTGAGGACGAGAATCTGGTCTCGGTTGATTTGCAGGTGCAGTATCGGGTCGAAAGTGCACGGGATTACGTGTTGAATGTACGCGATTCCAACGAAGCGCTGGCATTTGCCACTGACAGCGCCTTGCGTCACGAAGTCGGCAGTTCAACGATGGACCAGGTGCTGACCGAGGGGCGTGCTGAATTGGCGGTGCGGATTGAGCAGCGCTTGCAGCGTTTTCTTGAAGAATACGGCACCGGCTTACAGATTGTACGGGTCAACGTTGAGAGCACTCAGCCACCTGAAGCGGTTCAGGACGCTTTCCGGGAAGTCCAGAGGGCCCGTGAAGATGAACAGCGAGTCAAGGAAGAGGCGGAAACCTATCGCAACAAGGTGGTTCCGGAAGCTCGTGGCCAGGCTCTGCGTTTGACGGAAGAAGCGATGGCTTACAAAGCAGAAGTCACTGAGCGTGCACGCGGTGAAACCGCTCGCTTTACCGAATTGCTGTCGGTCTACCAGACTGCTCCTGAGGTGACCCGGGAACGCATGTACATGTCAGCAATGGAAAACGTACTGTCCAGTACCAGTAAAGTTCTGGTGGATACCAACAGCAGTAACACTATGATGTACCTGCCTTTGGACAGGCTGATGAATCGTGACGGTCGCTCGGCGGGAAGCAATTCCTCGCAGGGGCAGGACAGTTCTTCTGGCATGGACCAGAATATTGGCTCCTTGACGGATCAGGTTATTCAGGAGATCCGCACCAGGCAGGAAAACACCGGCGTTCGGAGAGGCAGATAATTATGGGGCCTAAAGCTATTCTGGGTCTTGCAGGGACCCTCGTTGTTGTCCTGCTGGTAATGTCAAGTGTCTACATCATTCCGGAAACCCATCGTGGTGTGTTGCTTCGGTTTGGTGAATTGGTCGCAACCGATATTCAGGCAGGCATCCATTTCAAAGTGCCGGTCATTGATCAGGTGAGTCGTTTTGATGTGCGGGTGTTAACGACGGATTTGCCGTCCAAGCAATACCTGACCATTGAAAAGAAACCGTTGGACGTGGACTCCTATCTCGCCTGGCGCATTCAGGATGTGGATCAGTACTATCGCGCCACCGGCGGCGATGAAATTCGTGCCCGGTCGCTGCTGTCTTCCCGCGTCGATAATGGTCTGCGAGACGAGTTTGGCGTGCGTACCATGTATGAGGTGGTATCCGGCCAGCGCGATGAGCTTATGCACACGCTGCGTGATAGGTTGACTGCGGCCACCGAACGGGAGTTTGGGATAGAGGTGCTGGATATCCGGGTTAAGGGTATTGAGCTTCCGGGTTCGGTCAGTGACAGCGTCTTTCGCCGTATGGCAACCGAGCGCGGAAAACTGGCGCAGGAGTTCAGGTCTCGTGGTCGGGAGCTTGCAGAGGGCATTCGTGCCGACGCTGATCGCCAGCGCACAGTTACTCTGGCCGAAGCATTTGCCAAGGCGGAAGAAACCCGCGGTGAAGGTGATGGTGTTGCGGCCCAGATATATGCCGATGCTTACACGGAGGATAGAGAATTTTATAAGTTCTATCGCAGCCTTGAGGCCTATCAGAATACGTTCTCAAGCAAAGACGATATCATGGTAATTGACGCCAGCAGTGACTTCCTGCGCTACTTGAAAGATCCTATGGGCGGCAACTAGTTCGCACTGGTCTGACACAAAACCGGAATAGCTTTGCTGTTCCGGTTTTTTTGTGAGCGCCAAAAGTGTAAAATTCTGCCGGTTTTGGATTGGTTTTCCGCTCCCCAAAGGACATCAGAGATACATGACAGACTCTAACCGCTGGTTACTGCCTGACGGGGTGGAAGATATTCTGCCGCCATTGGCTGGACAGATAGAAGCTCTGCGCCGTGATGTAATGGATACCTGTCAGCGCTGGGGCTATCAATTGGTCATTCCGCCGCTGATCGAATATCTCGATTCGCTGTTTACCGGCACTGGCCATGATCTGGCCCTGCAGACATTCAAGCTGACGGATCAGCTGACAGGACGAATGATGGGGGTCAGGGCTGACATGACGCCTCAGGCGGCACGGATTGATGCCCACACCCTGCGACGTGAAGGCGTGACCCGCCTGTGTTATTCGGGCCATGTTCTCCACACACGCCCTGAGCATATGTTGACAGGCAGGACACCGATTCAGGCCGGATGCGAGCTCTTCGGCAGCAAATCCGAAGCTGCAGACTGTGAGATCATAAGCCTGTTGCTGGACGTTCTACGGATGGGCGGCCTGCCGTCCGTCCATCTTGATCTGGGCCACGTGGGAGTTTACCAGGCGTTGATCCGGGAAGCGGACGTGGACCCGCAAACTGAAACAGCGATTTTCGACGCCATGCGGCGTAAGTCTGTTCCTGAGTTGGACACTCTGCTCGGAGACTGTACTGATCAGACTGCCGGAGCGCGATTGAGAGCGCTGGCCCGCATCAGCGGAGGGAGGGAAACCCTGGCGCAGGCACGAGCTGCCCTTGAGGGCTCGGCTGTGGAAGTGATGGAAGCACTTGACCAGCTCGAGCGAGTAGCTGACATGCTGGCGGAGAGCTATCCGGAGGTCGTTCTGGGTTTCGATTTCTGTGAGCTCCGTGGTTACAACTACCATACCGGCATGGTGTTCGCTGTCTATGCCCCCGGGCATGGCGAAGCACTCGCGAAAGGTGGTCGTTATGACTCCATCGGCCAGGATTTCGGGCGTGCACGCCCGGCTACCGGTTTCAGCGTGGATATCCGGGCGCTGGTCGCCCTCGGGCAGCGTCGGCAGTCGGTGAAGGGTGCGATCTGGGCGCCGTATAGCGAAGACGTTGGACTGGCGGGTGTCGTTGCCGGGTTGAGGTTAACCGAGACTGTCATTCAGGCCATGCCAGACGATCCGAAGAACGGCTCGCAGAACCGGGAATGTGACCGGCAACTGGTCAAACAGGACGACCAGTGGGTCGTTGAACCAATCCGATAAATGCGTCGTTGTCGTTTTCACGAGCGCGAGAGCATCGAGAGAGAATCATGGGCAAAAATGTTGTAGTACTGGGTACCCAGTGGGGTGACGAAGGCAAGGGCAAGATCGTTGACTTGCTGACGGATCAGGTTGCCGCGGTTGTACGATTCCAGGGCGGCCACAATGCAGGCCATACGTTGGTGATCGAAGGACGCAAGACTGCGCTCCATCTGATTCCTTCCGGTATTCTGCGAAGCGACGTCGCCTGCCTGATTGGTAATGGTGTGGTGGTATCGCCAGAGGCTTTGCTGAAAGAAGTTCGTGAGCTTGAGGAACGAGGCGTTGCCGTGCGCGACAGGTTGCGGGTCAGTTACGCCTGTCCGTTGATTTTACCAACGCACATTCGCATTGATGTGGCCCGCGAGCGTGCCCGTGGCAACGACAAAATAGGTACCACGGGCCGCGGCATTGGCCCCGCCTATGAGGATAAGGTGTCTCGTCGAGGCCTGCGTATCGGTGACCTGCGCAACGAAGTGACTTTCGAGCAGAAGCTGCGAGATATCATGGAGTATCATAACTTCGTGCTGACCCAATATTTCAAGGAGGAGGCTGTCGACATTGACCAGGCGCTCAGTGACCTCAAGGCGATGGGCAGCAAAATCCTGCCAATGGCCGCCGACGTTACGGATCTGCTGCATGATTACCGCAAGCGGGGCGAGCACATACTGTTTGAGGGCGCCCAGGGCTCCCTGCTGGACATCGACCTGGGCACCTATCCCTACGTGACGTCATCCAACACCACGGCGGGCGGTACTGCTACGGGCACCGGCTTCGGGCCGCTGTTTCTTGATTATGTACTGGGTATCACCAAAGCCTACACCACACGGGTAGGCTCCGGGCCTTTCCCGACCGAGCTGTTTGACAAGTTTGGTCAGCATCTGGCGGTCAAGGGTAATGAAGTCGGCACCACCACCGGTCGAGCGCGCCGCTGTGGCTGGTTTGATGCCGTAGCCTTGCGCCATGCCATTCAGATCAACAGCGTGTCGGGCATCTGTCTGACCAAGCTGGATGTGCTGGATGGGCTGGATGTGGTTAAAGTATGCGTGGGTTACAAGACTCCAAACGGAGAATTGCACCGTCCGCCCATTGGCTGTGACAACTACAGCGAAATCGAGCCGGTCTATGAGGAATTGCCAGGCTGGAAGGACAGCACTGTGGGTCTGACCAGTATGAATCAGTTGCCCGAGAACGCGCTGGCTTACATCCGGTTCCTTGAGCAGCAGATTGAAGCGCCAATCGATATCATTTCGACCGGCCCGGACCGGATTGAAACCATTATTCTGCGCCATCCGTTTGGCGCTTGAGGAATACCCGGTAGGTCTTTTAACGCACTGCAATCACGGTTGCACGCTTGGGGCCTGGGTAGCCTTCAATCGTTCTGGTGTGATCTTCCGGATGCAGGAAATCCTCCAGGGACTGGAACCGCATCCAGTCCGTCGTCCGTTGCTCCCGGGTCGTGGTGTCGGTGACATCCACTACCCGGGCGTTCCGGAATCCGGCCCGTGCCAGCCATAGTAACAAGGTGTCGCAGCTCGGAAGAAACCAGACATTCCGCATCATACCGTAGCGATCCTCCGGCATTAGGCTGAAGCCCTTCGGGCCGTTCGCTATCAGTGTCTCCAGCACCAGTTCGCCACCGTCCCGAAGGGTTTCCCGAAGTTCCAGCAGGTGGTCCAGGGGTGACCGACGGTGATAAAGAACGCCCATTGAGAAAGTCGTGTCGAAGGTCTCGAGGTTGCGGGGTATATCCTCCATGCGAATTGGTAGCAGATCCAAGGGCACGTCTCCGAGGTACTTTTTGACGCTGAGAAACTGGAAAAGAAACAGCAACCCCGGATCGATACCGATCACCTGCCGGGCTCCCGCGCCTGCCATGCGCCAGCAATGATATCCAGAGCCGCAACCCACATCGAGAACCTTGCGGCCGTTGAGGTCTGACAACCAGGGCGCTATGCGGTCCCATTTCCAGTCTGATCGCCATTCGGTATCAATGTGGACACCGAAAAAATCGAACGGACCCTTACGCCAGGGCATTAGCCTTCTCAGTCCTGATTCCATGACGCGGACAACTTCCGTGCCGAGCGGCTCGCCAGAGTACAATGTAATAGCAGACTGGTTGAGGTCGGCTTGCGCGCCAGCAACCGTTGGTAGTGACTCAAGCGCGCCCTGCCAGCGTTGTATATCACCGTGGGGTAGTTCCTCGAATCGCCGGGTCAGTTGTGTTCGCAGCTGATTTGCCCAGGGCTGGTGGCCTTGTTGTTCAAGCGTCGTCAATAGAGTGCGGTAGCAGCGTTGCCAGTCAAACATTGTCAGTTGCTCAGGATGTCTTGATTGCCAGAATTGAAACGAAATTAAAACATTGATACCACACCATTACCTCGGTAAAGCCAGCACTGAGCAGTCGTTCACGATGGACTGCCAGGGTTTCGGGTATCAATACCTGCTCCAGCGCGGAACGCTTCTGACTGATCTCCATGTCCGAATAGCCATTGGCTCGTTTGAACTCGTGGTGCAGATGGGTTTGAGTGTTTTGCTCTGAGGCATCTTCAAAACAGATTTTCTCTGACAGTATCAGCACACCGCCCGGGCGGGTTGCCGCCGCTATCCGGGCCAGCAATGCGCTGCGCTGAGCCGGAGGAATGAACTGCAGTGTAAAGTTCAGCGTGGTAACGGAAGCGTTTTCCAGTGCTGTCTGAGTGATATCTTCACAGCGCAGGGTGACGGGCAGTGGATGATTATCCAGCGCAATATAGTGCTCGCAGCGCTCCAGCATAGCGGCTGAGTTGTCCACACCGGTGAGCTTGCAGTCCTTATGACGAAGACCGTGCCGCATGGCGAGGGTGGAGGCTCCCAGGGAACAGCCCAGATCATAACAATGGCTGCCGGGCTGGACGTATTGCTCGGTGATCACCTCGATCATCGGGACAATAGTGGTATAGCCGGGTACTGAGCGTCGGATCATATCCGGGAAGACGCGCGCAACCGAGGCGTCGAAGCGGAAATCGGCGGGCGCACGGGCATCGGCGAACAGGGTATCGTTCTCGGT
>JBDNIR010000154.1:0-6487 GCA_041688195.1 Marinobacter sp. | reverse complement strand
GTAGTGCTTCATTATTGATCGCCCTCAGTGTCTGTTGCAGCTCTGCCAGGCTGCCCTCCAGATTGCTGGAGATGTTGCCTAGCGGCAGAGAGTTAAGGGTGGCCAGTATGGATGTGAGCTGATCCTGCATCTTGTCGAGGTTAGTGGCTTGGGTTGGAATCAGGATTTGATTCGGATTGACCAGTGAAGTGGGCTCTCGGGTGCTTTGCGCCGCCGGATAAAATTCCAGCGCAATGTGAAGCTGTCCGGTCAGAATGTTACTGGTGCGCGCCTCAGCCCTCAAGCCATGTTCGACCAGCTGTCTGAACAGTCTTGTCGCCATGGGTAACTTACTGGCGTCATCTCCAGCTTCATCACCGACAGTCTCGAGCAGTTGGTCATAAGCCTGCCCCATCAGTCGGGGGTAAATCCTGGCGTCTACCACCACCGGAAAGGTTTGCTGCTTGGCGTCGTAATCCAGAGTTACGCTGGTTACTTCACCAATTTCATTGCCCATAAAGTAAACCGGGGCTTCCTCGTTGAGACCCAGCAACGACTGGTCAAAACGCATATGAATAGAATGGGCAGTGCCCTTGTGAGGCGCCATCGCAGTAGCTCTGTCGTTATACAGTGTGAATTTATGGCCGGCGCTGGCGGCCTCTGAGACGGGCTCCCGGGCCGGCACTTTAAAGGCAATCCCACCGGCAAGTACGGCTGCAAGGGATTGCAGATCGAGTTCGATGCCTTCTGTGGTCACCCCCAGGTCAATACCACTGGCGTTCCAGAACCGGCTGTTGGTCGTGACATATTGATCATTCGGGGCGGTGATAAATATGCCCAGGTTGACCCACTCACCGGAGGGGTCCAACTGGTAGGAGACAACCTCGCCAACTCTTACCTTGCGATAGTACACCGCCGACCCGATATCCAGGGAACCGAGGTCAGGAGTTTTCAGATTGAAGCGCTTGCCGGGTTCGTCATAGGTGATTGGTGGTGGCGTTTCCAGTCCCCGGAAGGTTTTCCCGGAGGTGTCCGATGTGCCCGGGGTGGCAGCGATGAAATCTCCGGATAGCAGGGTATCCAACCCCGAGACACCCGCTGCCCCGATGCGTGGCTTTACCACCCAGAAGCGGGCGTCTTCCCGGGCAAACGCTTCGGCGTCTTTATTCAGATCCACGGTAACAACGACATTCTGATGGTTCTTACTGAGTGTGATTTCCCTGACCTTGCCGATAGCCACGTTCCGGTATTTAACCGGGGATTTCTCCGGGGTGAGGCTGCCCGCAGTGTCAAAGGTGATCTCGATCGTGGGTCCGGCTTCACGCCATGCCCCTACGAGCATTGAAAGACCAATCAGGGCAGCCACGATCGGCACTAGCCAGGCCAGTGATAAACCGAGTCGACGGGAACGAATATCGGCTTCGCCGGGCTCATTTGTTATAGGGCTATTGCTCATTTTTTGGCTGTGAATCCCATATCAGTCGTGGATCAAAACTCAGTGTGGCCATCATGGTCAGGATAACCATCAGACCAAAAAAAAGAATCCCCGCACGGGGTTCGATGGCTCCCAGGGCACCAAACTGGACCAGCGCCGTTAGCAGCGCGACCACAAAAACATCAAGCATAGACCAGTACCCTATCAGTTCGAGAAGTCGGTATAGCTTTGTCCTCTCTCTGCGTGAACGAGTACTGCCGCGCTGAACGGTGACCAGCAGCAATGCCAGAACCAGGAATTTGGTGACCGGCACTCCGACACTGGCAATAAAAATGATGGCGGCAATATCCCAGGCACCTGCCCGCCAGAGCGTTACGACACTGCCAAGAATAGTGGTGGTCGACTCATGGTGCAGCGCACTGGTGTGCAAAATGGGCAGGACGTTGGAAGGTATGTAAAAAATAAGGGCGGCAATCATCAGGGCCCAGGTACGAGCTATAGCGTCAGGTTTTCGCGCATGCAGGCGTGTACCGCATCGCTGGCAGGTTTGCCGGGCACTGTCGCGAGCGCAGACAAGCCTACAACGATGGCATTGCAGCAGGTGGAGCTCACGGGCAGACGGAGGAGTCACGGTAGCTTGTCCCAAAGCAGGGGCAGGTCACGACCGGCAATGCCAATGAGCAGCAGGCTGAGGCCGCCAAGAACGAACAAACCGACAGCAGGCAGCGCTTCAAGGCGTCCTGTCAGCTTTACAATGGCAATCACCGCACCAAGCAGAAAGACCTCAAGCATATTCCACGGACGCAGCGCTGTCAGAGTCAGCATGACATGCCGAAAGCCGGGTGCATGCCGTGAAAAACGTGAATACATCAATACCCACAGAAGCAGGATAATCTGCGTGGCTGGCACCAATAAAATCGTAAACGCGGTGGTAATGGCCATGATGCTGATGGGGCCCTGAGCCAAAGCGACCACGGATTCAATCAGTGTTGCCGAATGAGTCTGACCTCGGGTCTGGACCATGAGAATCGGGTAAAACAGCAAAAAGCACAACAACATCCCGGCAGTTACGGTGAGTGCCAGTAACTGGTCCAGAGACAAAAAATGATGGCGGGCAAGTATCGCGTCGCAGCGTTGGCAACGAGCTTGCTGGGGGCTTTCCAGTGCGGGCCGGTGATAAACCGAATCGCAATAGTCACAGATGATTAGTTGAGTCGGGTCGTGCACCACGCTGATTCCTGCTAATGATGGCCAGCCATCAGCTTGGGTGAATCGCTACTTCCTGTCCAGAGTGGTGCATTGCCGATTCATAGTGTTGTGCTGCGGAGTGAGCAAACGGGCGGCTCGTTCCGCCGGGAATGCCGGTACCGGGTACACATTTTGTATTCGATCTGCACTGGCGTTAAGATACGCCTCCGCCCAGAGGCGACACCTTTTGAACTCATGATGAGACTGCACTGATGAGCATAAAATCCGACAAATGGATTCGCCGTATGGCCGAGAGCCACGCTATGATCGAACCTTTCGAGGCTGGCCAGGTTCGGGAGTCTTCCAAGGGCCGGGTCATCTCCTATGGCACTTCGAGCTACGGCTATGACGTTCGCTGCAGCAATGAATTCAAGATATTTACCAATGTTCACTCAGCTACGGTGGACCCGAAGAATTTCGACGACAATAGCTTCGTCGACATCACCAGCGACGTCTGTATCATCCCGCCAAATTCCTTTGCACTGGCGCGTACGGTGGAATATTTTCGTATCCCAAGAAATGTGCTGACGATCTGCCTTGGCAAGTCCACTTACGCTCGGTGCGGCATTATTGTAAATGTCACGCCTCTTGAGCCTGAGTGGGAAGGTCAGGTCACGCTGGAGTTCTCCAATACCACCAATCTGCCCGCGAAGATCTACGCCAATGAAGGCGTCGCGCAGATGTTGTTTTTCGAATCCGACGAAGTCTGTGAAACCAGCTATAAGGATCGTGGCGGCAAGTACCTGGGGCAGACCGGCGTTACCCTGCCGCGCACCTGACGGCAGGCCATTGTTCAGACGCATTCATAGTTAAGGGAAATAGTTCAGGGAGACAGTCTTGAACGCAAACCAGTTTTTAAAAGCGGTTGAACAACTCCAGGGTTGGCGCGAATGCGCATTCCTGCTGGCTCTGGCTGAGCGGGGCTTCCCAAATTACGCCTTGTTTTCGGATGCCGTTGGCACCAAGGGCGGCGGCAAAATGCGTTATCTTCTTGACCAGGCTTGGGCCATATTGCAGGAAGAACCAGCAGAATCTGCAATTCCGAATATGCTTGTCAAGCTTGAAAGCCTCTCTCCCGATGTTGAACAATATGATGTTTATGGGGTGTATCCAGCCTTCGATTGCTGTCGGCTGCTGGAACAGGCACTCTTGAACCGTCTCAATCCGAATCGTCATCGTGCGACCGAAGCTTCCCAGTGGGCCACGGGCACGGTGATGAGCTTTATTGAGGTGTCAGAAGCCGAGGGCATGAGTGAAGATGAATTGGTACGCTTGCTGGACCGTCATGAACTGATGAAGATCGACAAAGCTTTTCAGCGGGACGTGCTGTTATCAGTGAAACGCCAACGGACCCCGACCGAGCAGTTTGTCAAGCGCCTCAAGGACGAAGCCGCCAATGCAGACGTAAGTAACATCGGTATCTCGCTCCAGGACTGATTCTGGCCACGTGGTTTTAATACTCTGAGGTAACGGCTGCTCTAATGAAGTTATCTGCGTTTGGTCAGAAAATGACGGCGGAGTCCGGTATTACATCGCTGATGGATGACTTGGGCAACGCGCTGTCGTCCGGCGACGACATGATCATGATGGGTGGCGGTAATCCGGGCCATATCCCCGAAGTTCAGGCGCGGCTGCAAGGCATATTGGAGGGTATCGCTAACGACCCCGAGGCATTGCGACGGCTGGTAGGCGTGTACGACCCGCCGCAGGGTGAAAAACGCTTTATCGCATCACTGGTGACATTGCTTAACTCGGAATACGACTGGGGGCTCACCGCCGACAATATTGCCCTCACCAATGGCAGCCAGGCAGCCTTCTTCATGCTGTTTAACATGTTTGGTGGTGACTACGGCCAAGGTCAACGCAAGCATATTCTGCTTCCGCTCGCTCCCGAATACATCGGCTACGCTGATGCCGGGATCGGTCAGGACCTGTTCCATGCGGTTCGGCCGGAGATCTCGTTTACTGACGAGCATGAGTTCAAGTACCGGGTCGATTTCGACGAGCTGGACGTGACCGGCGAAACCGGCGCCATTTGTGTTTCCCGTCCAACCAACCCCACCGGCAATGTGATTACCGACCACGAACTGTCCAGACTTGAGGCTTTGGCACGAGCCCACGATATTCCGTTGATCGTGGATGGCGCTTACGGTACACCGTTTCCCAACCTCTTATTTGTTGATGCGGCCCCACACTGGAATGAGCAGATAATCCTGTGCCTGAGCTTGTCCAAGCTGGGGCTGCCCGCTGCAAGAACAGGCATCGTTATTGCGGCCGCTCCGGTGATCAAGGCGTTGGCCGGTATTAACGCCATCATGAATTTAGCGACCGGCAGTTTTGGTGCCATGCTGGCAGAGCCCCTGGTTCGCAGCGGGGATATCCTGAAGCTGAGCCGCGACGTGGTGTGCCCGTTCTACAAGGCAAAAATGAAGCGGGCGGTGACGGTTTTCACTGAAGCCATGGGCGAGGGTTATCGGTGGTACGCTCACAAACCGGAAGGCGCAATGTTTCTCTGGTTGTGGTTTCCCGGCTTGCCGATCACCAGTTTCGAGCTTTACCAGCGGCTAAAGCAGCGGGGCGTGCTGGTGGTATCCGGGCATTATTTCTTCCCGGGTTTACCGGAGGACGGCTGGCGTCACCGGCAGGAATGTCTGAGAGTGACATACTCCCAGAACGATGAGCGGGTGGCGGAAGGCTTGCGGATTATCGCCGAAGAAGTAAAAGCCGTTTGGCGAGAGCACGATTAAGCGCACGATTAATGACCAATATCAGCTTCCTTGATTTTGATCTCGTACCGGGTCCCGTCCGATTCCACCTGCACCAGGCGAACCAGTAAGTAATCCAGTTCCGGCGCAAACCACATCAATGTCTCACGTTTGCTGTCTGGGTCCCGGACCTTTTGAGCTTTGAGGGTTTTAAGCTCACCCAGTGCGGTCTTGAGTGATTCTTCCCCCAGTACTGCGAACCTGTTCTCATCATAATCGCCGTCATTGGTCACGCTGTAGGTTATTTCACGCTTACCGGCTTTGAGGTCCTGCATCAGTTGCAGCTGATATCCGAGCGGATCAAGAGCATTCTCCTTCAGATCCATCTGGAACTTATCGCCCTCAAATTGACCGCTGACAGTTTGAGTGTCCCGATTGAAGTCAATGCTGCGCTCCCGGTCACGAATCATCAGACCGGACAGTTTGTAGCGATAACGCAGGGGGACGACCCGGTTGTTCTGCCAGCGAAAATGTAGGGATTCCTCTATGTCCGCAAAAAAAGAAGTCACATCAAACCGGTACAGCCAGGTGCCATCCGGTCGGGGTTCAAGACGCCGTACCGCGCTACCGTTGATGGATACACCCTTGTCAATGGCCGCGCTGTAACTCGAGCTAAGGGGTTTGAGCTCAATCGTCGGTATTTCCGCCGGGTTGGACTTGTTTGATATTTGTCCGTCAAGGGTGTGGCTCTCCGGCACAGATGCGGTGGCAGCGCTGGGCACTGTGAGGGCGAGCGAGCATAGGAATATCGTGTAAAAATAAGCGGATATTTCCATTAAAGTCCCTTGATCAGCTACAGATAGCGAGCCAGATGCACTTGATAGTAGGCCAACGGGGCGCCCATGCCAAAGGCTGGGGATGACAGTCAGTTCATTTGGCAAGTACACAGTAGATTGGGATATAGCCAGGCAGAGGCTCCCTAGCTCTCCTCAGCGAGGTAAAGCGGTTTTGACAAAGGCACACCGTCGAAATGGACCGCGTTAGCTTCCAGTTTGAGTCGCCCCTCGCAGAACCACCGCACGACGATCGGGTAGAGCAGGTGTTCTTTTACCCGGACTTT
>JBDNIR010000153.1:0-9689 GCA_041688195.1 Marinobacter sp. | reverse complement strand
TACGGTCGTGCATGATAGTGCTCTCCTGATTGCCACAAGCTTGCCAGCCATGCAGCAGCGGTGCAAAGGCTCGAGAGGTAACGTCAGGGATGCAAAATAATCGCTGCTGATCATCACCCATCACAACAACAGAAAGGGCGTTGTGCCCGATAAAGACCATGGCGAATACGGGGAGGGTGGTCTCAAGAGTACTGAGAAAAACTTCGAACAGAGTCATCAGACGCCACGGTTGGTGAGCTCCGGCGTTGTCACGCCCTCCCACATCTCCATCAGCACACTCTACTCTATACCCGTCAATGCTCCCGATTGGGCGGTTTTAGCTCGTAAATGCAATTACGCGGTTTATCTCTGCGTATTTTTGCGGCAATTAACGACGTGAATCCTAGATTAATTAAACCTTTAAAATTATAATAGTTTGCATATCGCTAATAATACGTCGGTTATTGCCGTGTTTTGAGGGCTTGTCAAACTATGCTTAATGAAGAAGCTCGCGAACAGCTCAGGGATCTACTGCCACTCTCCATGGTCGCAACCAAACAGTGGTTAATCGATCAGGGCCTAAACCTGCATTTTTTGGACAACGCAATACGCAGTCGAACTCTGACACCTCTTGCTGCCGGTGTGTACGCGCTCTACGAGAGCTCCGTCCGCTGGCCGGGCGTCGTCGCATCTCTGCAACGAATGTCAGATAAGCCCATCCATGTGGGCGGTTTAACTGCGTTGGATATCTCCGGTTTAACGCATTTTTTGTCAACGAGCGCAGAAGTGCGGGTTCAGCTCTACTCCGAGTCCCCCTTACCAGGGTGGATCAGCAGAATTCCAGTTGCTGCCCGCTTCAAGCGTCATAGTACGCTACGGCTATGGCCAGAATCAGTGATGACGAACCCGAGGTTTCTTCGCGAATATAACTGGCAAGACGGACTACCTCCTGTCGCATATTCGTGTCCGGAGAAAGCCCTACTGGAGGTGCTGACGGAAGTGCCTACGACGGTCAGCTTCGAGCACGCCGCCGCGCTGATGCAAGGGCTCTCCAGCCTTTCACCGCGAAAGATCGACTCTCTCCTGAGAGCCTGTCGCAACATCAAGATCAAACGATTATTCCTGTGGTTAGCTGAGCGGCAAGGCCACGCCTGGTTTAAACACCTTGAGCCGAGCGAATATGACCTGGGATCCGGTAAGCGGGTCATAGCCGAAAGCGGCAAGCTCAATGCCCGATGGGCAATCACTGTCCCCAAAGGGATGCACGAGGACACTAAGCATGGATAAGCGAAATCAATACTACAGCCAGGTTCAACTTTTGCTTCAGCTCATTCCCTACGTAGCTGAACACGAATGTTTTGCTCTCAAAGGTGGAACAGCCATTAATCTTTTCCTCCGCGACTTTCCTCGTCTGTCGGTAGATATTGATCTGGTATTTCTTCCAATGATGGAGCGCCAGGATGCGCTGCATACGATCAGGAAAAGCCTTTCTGAATTAGCTGAATCAATCCGTTCCGGTATTCAGGGTGCTCGCGTCGTCGAATCGTTCAGGGACAAACAGGATGCTCTGCGACTCACGATCAGCAAGGCCGGCTCTCAGATCAAAGTTGAACTTTCACCGGTGCTGCGCGGAACAGTTTACGAACCCGGTGTAATCTCTGTCAGTGAGGGCGTGGAAGAGGAGTTCGGATTTGCAGAGATGCAGGTAGTCCACTTCTCAGATCTTTACGCAGGAAAAATATGCGCAGCTCTGGATCGCCAGCACCCGAGAGATCTATTCGACGTGAAATGGTTATTGGACAACGAAGGGGTCACCAACAGCCTGAGAAAGGCTTTACTGGTCTACATGATTAGCCACAACCGGCCGATCGCTGAATTGCTCCGCCCGCACTTCAAAGATATTTCCGGCCTGTATGAGGGTGAGTTCCGGAGCATGGTGAAAGAAGATGTGTCCCTACACGAACTGGAAACCACTCGGGAACGCCTTGTTGATTTGGTTAATTCATCACTGACAGAACAGGAGCGACAATTCCTGATGACGTTCAAGCGGCGTTCTCCGGATTGGTCTCTGCTCGGTCTCGAAGGTGTTGAACGCCTGCCCGCAGTATGCTGGAAACTGCATAACCTCTCAAAAATGAGCGCGGCTGATCATACCCGCGCCGTGCTGGACTTAGAGCGCATTCTACAAGCTTGAACCACAGGCCGCCTCACAGAACCGGAGATTGACGCGCTCGACCCGATGGCGAATACGGGGAGGGTGGTCTCAAGAGTATTGAGAAAACTTCGAACAGAGTCATCAGACGCCACGGTTGGTGAGCTCCGGCTAACGTGTTAGCCAAGACTGTATAAAATACCACGGCCCAATAAAATCGGGGACTTGCGGGATAAAACTTACCGAGATCCGGCGTTGTCACGCCCTCCCGCTGCTCCGGACAGGCGTGGCAGCGGGCTGGCCTACCCTGGCGGGTTAACCTCTGTTGAGAGCTTGCTTCACCGCTCGATAAAGCACATCTGTGGTCTGATCAAAAACCCATTTGATGAACTGGTAAGTAAGATTGACGACTCTAGCCGCCAACTGGCCTGCAAATACCAGCATATGTCCCAGTAAACCGGCAGTCTGTTCAGCAAAGCGAACGGATGCTTTCGCAACGTCCTCCAGTGTGCGAGCCACCAGATCGTAAAAGGTGAGGGTGGTACCAATACCGGCCTGGGCAAGAATGGCATGATAATACCCGGCGTCCTTCAAGAGTGTGATTAAAGCCGCGCTGATCTTGTCGGCCCAGAAGGCGGTAAACGACGCTTGATGGCGATCTTCGTACTTCAGCCTGACTGGGTGGTTGAGGAAGCTGTTAGAGCTCCGCTGCAAAGCGTCCCAGTCACCGCATTTGGCTGTATTTCGATAGCCTGGGGTTGCCAGGCTTGACATGCTGTGAGCGCCGATACTGATGCCTTGGCCTCCGTCAAGGCGGAATTCGGTGCCATTGGTCGGCGCATGGACAAATGGCCAAAGAGGCACTTTTGGTACTGGGTCTGCGCCATGGGTACAGCGATAAATTTTTTCGCACCCGAAAGTCGATTTTTCGGCGAAGCCATTCAGGCCAGCACGCGGCGCCCCAAACGTGTACAACTTGACGGGCCTGCTATATCTAATTCGAACCCATTCCGCTGTTAACGTAGCCAAGGCACCACCAAGGCTGTGGCCAACACAATGCACTGTGCCATAGCCTGTGTTCCTGATTCTCGGCGTTAAAATTCTTTCGAGTGCGGGCTTCATGCTCTCGAATGTATCGTTGAAGCCTGCGTGAACCGTTGAGTCGTTATAGCCTACTGACACTCCGACGTTTCCATTCGTAAGCCAGTCTTGCCCGGAATGGGTTCCACGAAGGGCGATCACATGGTCGCTTTTGAATGTATTTTTACCAGTTCCAACTAAAGCGAAGCCGGAGGTTTTCTGGTAAAGCCCCCAAAATCCACCCGAAACCCCGTGAATAGGGCCGCGAGAAAGGTCAAAATCGAATACACTGTCGACTATCATGTCGGCTGTAGCCAGTCGATAGTTGCCAGCGAAGTTAGCTTCCCGTATCTGATAAACCAACTCTGCCAACTCAGAGGCGATTCTCGGAGATAGTGTTGCCATAAAAATTCCTTTTATACGCGTCCATGTTTGTAATTAATGCTAGTCCCAGCGACATATGCTGAAAGCAGCATGGGGGAAATCTGGTTGTTCATAATTGTCGAATACAAGCTGCTCCTCAGGGGTTTTCAGATCGCACTTCATTGTCTTTAATCGCTCAGCCACTGCACGTTCTGGCCCAATGTCACCGGTTTTGTACCAAAGCAGATAGTTTTTTTCTTTGTGAAATAAGCCGATTACATTGCGGGTTCTTGTTTCGTCCAAGAGCTTGCCTGGCCGCCTGGATTTGATGACTTTTTCTGGAAAACTGAACTGGCCATTTGAGTCTGTTTTAACTTTATTGACATACTCTTTGTCGTAATCGAGACTCCGATAGACCTCAATGTTCTTTAGGGGGACTCCATTGTTACTAATACTCCCGTGTACCTCGGGAGAGAGATAGACATCATATTGCTTAAAATACTGCTTTATTAGATCAAACATACCTGCATTAACCTCATGAGAGATGAAAGCAAAGCTTGTACACAGCAGCAGCGCCAGGGCGGACCGAAATAACAATGTGTGTGGTTGCCTGGGCATGGCTGCTTCCAGTAGTGAACGCCGTATAGTCGGTTTACTCGGGTGAGTATCCGGCAAGAGATTCACTTTTTCGTGCAGAAAAACCAAAGCACTTTTGAGAGGAGAGCATGGTAGTGGGGAGTCGGGTTCGGAGGTAGTTCATGGGCAACATATCCTATGTTGATTTCGGCCACGCTGGGAAAGCGAGACTATCCTTGGAAGCATTGAGTTGCACTCAACGAGGATTAAGTTACTTCATCTTATCTATGATCTCAAGCACAGGGGAATGGGAAATTAAAAAACCCCAGCACGTATGCTGGGGTTTTGTATTGGCGGAGAGAGAGGGATTCGAACCCTCGATACGCTATTAACGTATACACGCTTTCCAGGCGTGCGCCTTCAGCCACTCGGCCACCTCTCCAATAAACCTTTCAGATCAGTGCACTGATTTGAGGGCGCAAACTCTAATGGTTTTGTGGTGTTTTGGCAACTCCCTTATTGGATACGGAAGTCGTCGGATTGTGGGGCGCCAGTCATTTTCTCCACATCAATATGCTTAACGGTCGCTTCCGGCGGGCCGCCCCAACACCAGTCGAGTAGCTGTATGAGTGTTTGCTCTTCGCCTTCAGCCAAAACCTCCACACGACCATCGGACAGGTTTCTTGTGTACCCGGTGATGCCCAGGTCTTCCGCTCGTGCCTGCGCTGATGCGCGGTAATAGACGCCCTGGACGCGGCCCTCAATTAGTAGACGCCATCGTTGTTGACCCATTTCTGTCTTCCTTCTCAGCTACTGTTCCGCTTGTGATATTTACCCTTTTACGTTAGTAGAGGCGGGGGCACCCTGGCTAATTACAGATGTTTTGGGTGTATATCTAACACCACTGGCAGAGCTTCGGTTAAGCTTCTCGCCTTCAGGCTTACAAGGAGGCGGATATGATCGATAATTCCACTCGAACAAGCGAGGCAGACCCGAGAGAAGAGCCTTTTGTGGTAGATGCTGACCTGTTAACAGAGGATCAGCTCGCCGGGCTGGTGGATGAATACTGCACACGCTTTCACGGCTTGAATGAGAACGAATCGCCGCTGGGAGAGCGAGGAAAAGTCGCCGAAGCGGTCAAGCGGCGAGACCTGGTAGTGTGGTTTGACCCGGTAGAAAATACTGCAAGCCTCGGGCGGAAAGTCTGAACCCGTTGGCGGAACTATTTTGTGCGCTAGCCCACAGGAAATGCCTAAAGCAGGTACCTTTGAGTTGCATGACGCGTTACACTTCTGTTGTTTTTCGACTGCAAACCAGCCATGCGCGAGGTGCATTTTGATCAAGGTACTGGTGGTTGATGACCATGAACTTGTTCGGTCCGGTATCACCCGGATGTTGTCCGACAATCCCGATATTGAGGTGATAGGTCAGGCGGCATCTGGCGAGGAGGCGATCGACGCGGTTCGTGAGAAGTCCCCCGATATTGTATTAATGGATATTCGCATGCCGGGAATCGGTGGGCTCGAGGCGACCCGACGTATTCTTCGTATTGATGATGCTATCCGCGTAATTGTCGTGACCGCGTGTGCGGATGACCCGTACCCCACTCGTGTTATGCAGGCCGGCGCTTCTGCGTATATTACCAAAGGCGCGGATATTCGTGAGATGGTACGGGCGATCCGTATGGCCCATGCTGGCCAGCGATACATCAGCCCGGAAATTGCCCAGAAAATGGCGCTTAAGCAGGTGGGTGATAATGGCGACGAGGGTAATGATTCTGTGTTTGATCGTCTGTCCGAGCGTGAGCTCCAGATAGCCCTGATGGTGGTGGGTTGCCAGAAAGTACAGGACATTTCAGACAAACTTTGCCTCAGCCCAAAAACTGTCAACAGTTATCGTTACCGGATTTTCGAAAAGCTCGAAATCTCCAGCGATGTGGAATTGGCGCTGATGGCCGTGCGGCTCGGGTTGCTTGATGCCGACAAGGTCTGAGGAGTCCGTCCAGGGATTCGACACCAAAACCTTTCTGAAGCAGCTCACTGAACGCCCCGGGGTCTATCGAATGTTCGATGCCGCCGGGGAAGTGCTTTATGTGGGTAAGGCGCGCAACCTCAAAAAACGTGTTGCCAGTTATTTCCGCAAGTCCGGCCTGGCCCCGAAAACCGAAGCTCTGGTCGGCAAGATCAATCATATAGAAGTCACTATCACCGGTAGCGAGACGGAAGCATTGCTGCTGGAACAGAACCTGATCAAATCCCTGCGGCCGCCTTACAACATTCTGCTGCGTGATGATAAATCCTACCCTTATATCTACCTGTCAGCCCACGATAACTACCCGTCGCTGACATTTCGCCGTGGGCGCACACGTAAGGGACAGGGGACCTGGTTCGGGCCTTTTCCAAGCTCGGGGGCCGTTAAGGAAAGTCTTAACATTCTACAAAAAGTATTTCGTATAAGATCTTGTAACGAAAGCTATTTCAGAAACAGAACACGACCATGTCTCCAGTATCAGATCAACCGCTGCACAGCGCCCTGCGTGGGGTATATCTCGCCTGAAGATTATCAGCAGGATATCCGCCACGCGGCTATGTTTCTTGAGGGCAAAAACCCGGCAATCATCAATGATCTGATGAATGAAATGGAAAAAGCCGCGTCTGAACTACAGTTTGAAAAAGCGGCTCAGTACCGTGATCAGGTCAACCACTTGCGCCATGTCCAAGAACAGCAGTCCATGGAAGGCGAGGGTGGTGATGCGGATGTGATCGCTATTGCACAGGACGCCGGTGTTGTTTGCATTGTGGTCATCATAGTTCGGGGTGGCCGGGTACTGGGCACCAAAGATTACTTCCCGCGCTATTCCATCGAGCAGACCGAGCCGGAGCTGTTGAGCGCCTTTATGGGTCAGTTCTATTTTGGTGGTGATACCCAGCGTGAAATGCCCCGGGATGTTATTGTGCCGGGTCCGGTTGATGAGCAGGCCCTGATGGCAGCGGCGCTGACTGAGTCCGCCGGACGGGAAACCCGGGTTCGCCAGAATGTGCGGGGCGAACGCAGACGATGGCTTGAGCTCGCCATGACTAATGCTCATCAAACGCTGCTTACGCACCTTGCCAGTAAAGAAACAATATACCGGCGGTTGTTGGCCTTGCGGGACCTTTTGGAGTTATCGGAAACTCCCAAGCGGATGGAATGTTTTGACATCAGCCATAGCCATGGGGAGCATACAGTCGCTTCTTGTGTCGTCTTCGACGAGAATGGTCCGCTGAAGAGCGACTACAGGCTCTACAATATCGAAGGCGAAACCGCCGGGGACGACTACGGTGCGATGCGACAGGTGCTGACCCGGCGCTATCGCCGAATGGTCACAGACGACGGCAAGCGCCCGGATCTGGTGTTTATAGACGGTGGTAAGGGGCAGTTGAACATTGCCAAGGAAGTCTTTGATAGCCTTGGCATTAGTGATATTCCACTTATTGGCGTTGCCAAGGGTGTAACCCGGCGGGCCGGTATGGAACAATTGATTGATGCGCTGACTGACCGGGTCTTCCGGGTGTCGGCTGACTCGCCTGGACTGCATCTGATTCAGCATATCCGGGACGAATCTCACCGCTTCGCCATTACTGGCCATCGGAAAGGTCGGGACAAGAAACGTCGTCAATCAACCCTCGAAGGGATTGAAGGCGTGGGGGCAAAGCGCCGTCGGGAACTGATTCGTTATTTTGGTGGCTTACAGGAAATCAAAAAAGCCGGGGTAGATGAGATGACCAAAGTAAAAGGCATCAGCAAGTCCCTGGCAGAATCCATCTATGCGGCACTGCACAATGAGTAAATCAAGCATGAATCTCCCGAACATTCTGACCATGTCGCGTATCGTCATGATACCGGTGTTCGTGGTGATTTTTTATCTGCCCTATGGCTGGAGCTATCTCACCGCTTCTGCCATTTTCGCGCTGGCTGCGGCGACTGACTGGCTGGACGGCTACCTTGCCCGCAAGCTTGACCAGAGCACGCCGTTCGGGGCTTTCCTCGATCCAGTGGCTGATAAACTCATGGTCGCGGTGGCACTTACAGTACTGATTGACGAGCATCACAGTATTCTCCTAACCATACCGGCGACGATCATTATTTGTCGGGAAATCGTCATATCCGCCCTGAGGGAATGGATGGCCGAAATGGGAAGCCGGGGAAGTATGGCCGTATCCTACATCGGCAAAATCAAGACCACTGCCCAGATGGCCGCTATCATTACACTGCTGGCGTTTCCTCCAGGGATGGCCGGTGCTGCAATCGGTATCGCAGTGCTTTATGTAGCGGCTGTGCTGACGCTCTGGTCGATGATCCTCTATCTGAGGGTTGCCTGGCCGGATCTGTTTCCGAAGCCACATAAAACGAGTGAGACAAAAGAATCGCTGATCAAAGAATAATCAATCAGTTACAGGTGCTCAGCAAAACAGAAAAGGGTTGACACCCAGCCACGATTCATTATTATATGCGCCACTTCAACGGCAAGTCCGGCGAAGCGAAGAGCGAAGCTGATTGATTATTTGCAGTAATACACATCAGTTTGTAATGCGGGAATAGCTCAGTGGTAGAGCACAACCTTGCCAAGGTTGGGGTCGCGAGTTCGAATCTCGTTTCCCGCTCCAATTTCAATACCGGTTGCACGGTTGAAATTGCATAGTTCAGAAATCTCCCGACCCAGTTCGCGGAGAAGCAGTAAAAGTCTCGATCTCCTTTCGGACTTTTCTCGGCGCGGTGGCAGAGTGGTCATGCAGCGGACTGCAACTCCGTTAACGCCGGTTCGATTCCGACCCGCGCCTCCAATTTTTCCCCTTAAAATCAATTTGATGCAACAACCGATTTCGATTGCATTTCTCACCCAAAAAATACCCGAATTAACGGTGTTTGTCAGGCTTTCTGGCAGCTAACTGGTGTCGTCCAGCAGGGTCTGGCGAATAGCAGCAAGGAGTTGTTCAGAGGCTCCTTAGTTATGCGCTCATCAAGGCAAGGCTTGCGTCGATGCCAAAGAAAATGGCTGTTTTCACAAGCGCGTCATCCTCACTGATCAAACGAACCTGGTGATGTTCTGCGCAGGCCAAGTGAAGCGCATCAAGTGTCCTGAGGCTCGTCTTGCGTGTCGCAATCCAATGGCGGGCTCGCTGGTAATGGGCAATTTCAATGGAACAGAGTTTAAAACGCCCATGACTGACATCATCATGGAAAGCACTTTCGATACGATTTGCTTGAGGTTCGGTGAGTTCCCCCATGCGAACCCAGCGTGCCAGAGCGCTTGCAACCTCAACTTCTGTCAGATGACTGATCAGAACAGGCCTGGTCTGGGACTCAAGCAAGGCCTGGACTCGATCACTGGCATGCTCCTGTCGGTAATAAGGCAGCACGTTCTGGCTACCGTGGATAGCCAGTGATTTCCCGGATTTTTTCATACAAGGGCTGTAGTTGCGGATACATCTTCAAGTAAATTTCACGGTATAGGCGATCATAGAGCTTGCGGGCATCCGGGTCTGGCTGGAATATCTGT
>JBDNIR010000564.1:0-3375 GCA_041688195.1 Marinobacter sp. | reverse complement strand
TTGCTTCCAGGTGCTGCTCAACCTCTGCCTGTAAACGGACTGTAGTGACGCTCATTGCTGTACCCTCAAATTCGTTGACTACAGTGTATTACATCATAGTCAACGAGGGCGCGCCAAAGAATTTAACGGGTCATGTGTGCCGGCCATGTGTGCCTGTCCATTGTGGGTCCCATTTCCTGGGCATTATCCAGGCCATGACGCTTCTTGGGTCAGTGCCTGTCCATTGGGGTCCTGTCCATTGGGGTCCTGTCGACAAACATGCGCTGCATGAGCGGCTTCGTTTGCAGGAACGTCGAGAATATCTTAATGACCTCGCTGTGGTTCAGCGCGTTGCGTTCCCGGTTTTCGCCATTGGGGTTGTAAGTAAACTTCTTAATATCAGAAAGCCGATCTAACCGGCGCTGCTTGGACTGTATCTGGGCCTGACGCGCGGCCGAAGCTCTAGTGCCAGGCCGACCCTTCTTTTCTTCGGCTTGGAGCTCGACGATATTGCGCTGCAGGTTTTCTTTAAGCCAAGCGCGGATGTCCGCGTTGAACCCTTGAATCTGCGACCAGGCGAAACTGTGAATAGTGCTCACTACGAAAAGCGGATCGTATTCAATTCGCCGCTTAATCTCGTCGCATGCTGCGTTGGTGTACGTAATAACCGCAACCTGCCTTCCTCGCAGCCGAAGCGTATCGCGGTAAGTGTTCGCCAAATATTTAAGCGCATTCACCAGTGAGCGCGTTTTGCCTGATCCGGCACCAGCAAATAGAAAGAAGCTTCTAGGTTTCTCCAAATTGAGAAACCCAGCTAGTTCCTCTTCTATATGATCGTCAAGCTTAACGTTTGACTCAGCTGTATCTAAGTTGTTCACGTCTCTGCCCCTTCGATACCTTCTTCGATTGCCACCTGAGCAAGCCCCAGCTCTACCTTTTTATGCTCAAGTTGGGCAGCTAGCCACAGTAGGCCATTGCCGATATAAGCCGGGGGATTTAGCGAATGTGGATCTTCAATTTCGAGTAGGTCCAAGGCAAATTCAGCTTTTCCCCCACCATCAAGCGCGGTTTTGAGGGCCGAACTCAGGGCATCCAGATCGGCACTATTGGTGATGGCGTCTCGAAACTTGGCTATGAGTCCGGTCCCTGGTAATGTCTCGAACAAATCGATGTTCGCCATCACTATCGCGTCTTCCAGCGTATAGGAGAGCGCTTCGGCGTTGGCGCCCTTGAACTTCACTTTGATGGGCGACTGGTAGGCAACACGGACCGAGAAATTCTCGTCTGTATAGGTTTTAACCTTCTCGTTCTCGGGCTTGTCGAGTAGTGAGTCGAGATCAGATATGGCCGGCCACCATGTTTTCAGGGTAGAGTTGCTGGTCGCGTACCCAGCACCTCGCACCGGCGGCGCGCTGGCGCCAGTGGTGTTGCGGGAGTCGATGTCTGTAATAACCAATGTAGTAAGCCCAATTTGTTCGATCAGGCTACGCAGCTTGTGGGCATGGCTTCCGCCGATTTCAAGCCATGTGATGTAGCACTCTGAAAGCTTCTCGAACTGAGGATGATAATTCACAAAATTGGGCACGAGGATTCGCTCGGCCGCCCCCTCAATCAGGACTGCAGCGTCGGCAAAGAAGAGGTCGCAATGGGTAACACGCAGGTAGCGGGTCACAAATCGCTTGGTATCCGAGTCAGTGCCAAATACACCTTCTAGACTGACAACACACGAGGTCGGGATCGCCTTTTCACCGCCCGGTAGGCGGCGGAAATAGCGCAGGGAATCAAACTCACTTTCGTCAACGATGTGGCTCGAATGGGTGCTAGCCACCATCTGTGTCACGAAATTTGAGCTCCCACCAAGGTCAGCATGGTTGCGCAGAATCTTGAGCGCCTGGCGGATAAAAACCTGCTGGACCTGGGTGTGAAGATGCACTTCGGGCTCTTCGATCAGCACTAAGTGTAAGGGCGGGATAATCGTGTCATCTGAAGTCTTGTGCTTTGCTTTGCCAACCCGCATCCAGCCGTCTCGGAAGGCCATAAGGCGGAAGACCATTGAGATTAGGTTCTGGTAGCCCAGCCCGTTTGAATCCTCCGGCAGGTAAAGATCGATAGCATTCTCGCCGTCACGGAGCGGGACGACGAACTGCACCGCAGCGTCGTGGTTTAGTCCTTCAACGGGGCGCAGACGGGTCGAAATGTTCAGCTTAGGGTCCGTGACGCCCGGATAACCGAGCTTGTGCATTTCTTTTAATGGGCTCTTGAAGCCGTCATTAAGTCGCAGGTTGAAGGCTCTCTGAGCTTCCTCTATCGCCCTAAGCGCGAGGAGATCTTGCGCATCCGGATTATCATAAGGATCGAGGTGGCGCGTGTAGTACTGGCGGAGCTGAGCTGACAGCTTCCGTGATCCGCCAATGGTGACGCCCTCCTCCTCGCCGTTGTCCTCACCCGCCACACCGAAGCCTCGCTGGGCACTGATCTCGTCAATGCGAATGAGGCCGCGAAACGGATCGCCATCAATTGGCTCGCTTCCATTAAGCACCTGCGGTTTGGCCACTCCATGCTCTGGATCGACGCAGCCAGCCGGATCTAACACGTAGGCCCTCACCGTGAAGAACGCTACCAGCCGGCGCTGCAGAAACTCAACAAGGTTCTGTGGCCAAATTGCTACCTGAAAGTCGTCTTTGGCCTTGCCTTGCTCCTCGGCCAAGGCCGCACCAGCCTCCTGCAGCGTCAACACCTGGGACCGCGCTGTCAAATATTCGTGCTGCAGTTGAGCTGCGTCCTTTGGCTCAGAGTAAGCGCCCTTAAATCGACCCACTTGCCCTCAGTCGATCTGCGACACTTTTTTAAGCTCGTTCCAGATCCACGTTCCACGGTAGCAGGGCTTCCAGCTTTTCCAGCGTGTCTGCCTCAGCAATACGCTCCAGAACATGCTGGATATAAGCCAAGGGTTCCAGGCTGTTCGTTTTCGCGGTCTCGACCAGGGAGTAACACGTTGCACTGGCCCGTGCGCCCTGCGAGGTATCCGCAAACAGCCAGGCTTTGCGATTATGGAAACACTTACATAATCGAAATTATCCTCGGTCCTTAGTTATGTAAGGATGTGCTCATCAGGCGTTTGAGAGCCGGCCAGAATAGATGCTGATTTGTTTGGAAGTTGAAGTACTTAGCGGCATCTGCCCTGTACTGCACCGAGGTAAGTTGATCCTCTGAATCTTACATAACTATAAGCTCTGCAAAAACTGTAAAACACTGTCCGACGGACGGTATCGCGCCGATGCTTGGGGCGGGGCGTGGAGCCTTTTCAATGCCCGCTCCTTCATCGCCAGATCCGCTTCGACATATTTGTGGGTGGTCACTGGGCTTTCATGACCGAGCCATAGGGCGATGACCGTG
>JBDNIR010000152.1:0-16618 GCA_041688195.1 Marinobacter sp. | reverse complement strand
GCGCCATCGACTTCAATCATCCGCCCCGAAAGGTAGTCATTCTCGAAGATAAAGGCCGCCGCGGAGGCAATTTCCTCCGGCTTACCCATGCGTTTGAGAGGAATTGCCGCCGTCATTCTCTGCAGCGCTTCCGGCTTCATGGACTGTGTCATTTCAGTTTCGATAAAGCCGGGGGCGATACCCATGACACGGATACCGTGTCGTGCCAGCTCCTTTGCCCAGACCGGTACCAGCGCAGAAACGCCCGCTTTGGCAGAGGAGTAGTTGCTTTGGCCCATGTTGCCTGCGCGGGAAATGCTGGCGATATTGATGATAACGCCATGGTCGCCATTCCCGATCATGTGGGTAGCCGCCTCGCGACCGCACAGGAAAACGCCCGTCAGATTAACATCCATTACCGACTGCCACTCACTGAGGCTCATACGCTTGACGATTTCCCCGTCTTTAGCCTTGACCAGCATGCCGTCCCGAAGAATACCTGCATTGTTTATGAGGCCGTTAATTTTGCCGAAATCCCGACTGATGGCGGCAAAGGTTTCCTCGACGTCGGGCTCCCTGGCGACGTTACAGATGTAGGCCCTGGCGTCGCCGCCCGCTGCTTTGCAGGCGGTTACGGCTTGCTCGAGCTTTTCCGGCATCAAATCGATCAGTGCCAGTCTCGCGCCCCTGGCAGCGAAATACTCAGCCATCGCACGGCCCAGCCCCTGGCCACCACCGGTAATTGCAATCACGGAATCTTGAAGTTTCATTTTGCGCCCTAATAAACCTTGTAAATAGCCATTGGGTTTTGGGGGAAGGCTGGCTCGACGGCCTCCGTTTTCGTGCCCAATATCATGCCCGTTCATCCGAAGCTTGTCGAAGGCTGGCTCGATTTGGGCCTTGAGAGGCAAATCTGGTGTAGACGTCTTCGCTCCCAGAGAAGCCGCTAAAGACACTGGGGAAAGGCCACTTTATGGGCATATTTTTACTGATTTTCATTATCCTGCCCATTGTTGAGATGGCGATTCTGATCAAGGTCGGCACGGTTATTGGTGCGCTCAGCACAATCGGGCTGGTGTTGCTGACCGCGATTATCGGGGCAGCGTTGTTGCGCCAGCAGGGGCTGGCAACCCTGCTGCGGGCCAATCAACGCCTGAACAGCGGTGAGCTGCCCGCGCGTGAGGTTGCCGAAGGCCTGATTCTAGCCGTCGGTGGAGCACTGCTGCTGACCCCCGGGTTCGTCACCGATACGATTGGATTGCTCTGCCTGCTTCCGTTTAGCCGTCAGTGGCTTGCGGGCCAGGCACTGAAACGTTTGGTGGTGGCTTCTGGTACCACCCAGAGCTTTCATTTCAGAGCGGGGCAGAGCGGCCCGTTTGGCGCCAGCTCCCCAGCAGATGATGACGTGATTGAGGGGGAATACCGTAAAGAAGGTGGTAACGCGGACAAGCCGTCGGATCGGCTCGAAAAAAAGTGAATTTTTTTTTCGGAGGCCGTTGAAAACAACAGCGCAACCTCCATATAGGAACCACAAGTTTGCTGGGGCGGATAAGCGCCCTGAAAACAGGTGCTTATCGGCTCTGGCTTTTACGCAAACGTCATTGCCAAACACAATCTGACTTTGGAGAAATCGAGCAATGAAAATTCGTCCATTACATGACCGTGTTGTCGTACGTCGTAAGGAAGAAGAAGAGAAAACTGCTGGTGGTATCGTGCTGCCGGGCAATGCCAAAGAGAAGCCTTCCCAGGGCGACGTGATCGCAGTGGGTAATGGCCGTATCCTTGATAATGGCGAAACCCGTGCGTTAGCAGTCAATGTCGGTGACACCGTAGTGTTCGGCCAATATGCCGGTAACACCGTGAAAATCGACGGTGAAGATTTGCTCATCATGAGCGAGAGCGACATTTACGGCGTGCTGGAAAAGTAATTCGACAGGCTGACTCATTTCAACCGGCGGTCCGGTTGTGGATGAAATTGAAATAACGACTGGGTTTAACGAATAGGGAAAATAGTGATATGGCAGCTAAAGATATCAAGTTTGGTGACAGCGCACGTAAGCGCATGGTTGCAGGTGTTAACATATTGGCAGACGCCGTCAAGGTAACGCTGGGTCCCAAGGGTCGTAACGTTGTAATTGACAAGTCATATGGCGCACCGACCGTGACCAAAGACGGTGTATCTGTGGCGAAGGAAATCGTGCTGCGTGACAAGTTCGAAAACATGGGCGCACAGATGGTCAAGGAAGTTGCTTCCCAGACCAACGACACCGCAGGCGATGGTACGACCACTGCGACCGTTCTGGCTCAGGCCATTCTGAACGAGGGCATCAAGGCAGTCACCGCTGGCATGAACCCGATGGATCTGAAGCGCGGCATCGACAAAGCAACTCTGGTTGCGGTCAAGGCCATCCACGCTGCAGCCAAGCCCTGTGACGACAGCCGCAATATTTCCCAGGTTGGTACCATCTCCGCTAACGGTGATGAGACCATCGGCAAGATCATCGCCGACGCTATGGAGCGCGTAGGTAAAGAAGGCGTTATCACCGTTGAAGAAGGCCGTGGCCTGGAAGACGAGCTGGACGTGGTAGAAGGTATGCAGTTTGATCGCGGCTACCTGTCTCCATACTTCATTAATAACCAGGACAACATGTCTGCCGAGCTGGACGAGCCCTACATCCTGCTGGTAGACAAGAAAATTTCCAACATTCGTGAACTGCTGCCAGTGCTGGAAAGCGTTGCAAAAGCAGGCAAGCCGCTGATGATCATCGCTGAAGATATTGAGGGCGAAGCGCTGGCGACTCTGGTTGTAAACAACATGCGCGGTATCGTGAAAGTAGCGGCTGTTAAAGCGCCGGGCTTTGGTGACCGTCGCAAGGAAATGCTGCAGGATATCGCCATCCTGTCTGGCGGCACTGTGATTTCCGAGGAAGTCGGCCTGAGCCTGGAAAGCACCACGCTGGATGATCTTGGTACTGCCAAGCGCATCAACATCACCAAGGAAAACACCACCATCATTGATGGCGCTGGTGCCCAGGCTGATATCAAAGGGCGCGTTGACCAGATCCGCAAGCAGATCGAAGACAGCAGCTCTGACTACGATAAAGAGAAGCTTCAGGAGCGTGTTGCCAAGCTGGCTGGCGGTGTTGCCGTCGTTAAGGTTGGCGCCGGTTCTGAAGTTGAAATGAAAGAGAAGAAAGCCCGCGTAGAAGATGCTCTGCACTCCACCCGCGCTGCCGTTGAAGAAGGCATTGTGGCTGGTGGTGGCGTTACTCTGGTTCGTGCCCTGAACGCACTGACTGAAGTAGCTGTCGATAATGAAGACCAGAAGGTCGGTGTTAACATCCTGCGTCGCGCCATGGAAGCGCCTCTGCGCCAGATCGTGACCAACGCCGGTGGAGAAGCTTCGGTTGTGATGGACAAGATTCGCCAGGGCGAAGGCACCTTCGGCTACAACGCGGCGACCGGTGAGTACGGAGATATGCTCGAGATGGGTATTCTTGATCCGGCCAAGGTCACTCGTTCAGCACTTCAGGCAGCAGCCTCTATTGCTGGCCTGATGATCACCACTGAAGCCATGATTACCGACGAGCCAGAAGACGAGAAGTCTGGTGGCATGCCGGATATGGGCGGCATGGGTGGAATGGGCGGCATGATGTAAGGCTGCCCCAGCGCCTCCTCAGACATTTATGTCTGAATCCAAAAAGCCCCGCAGATACTGCGGGGCTTTTTTTCAGTTACAGCACTGACCATTATCGGTATAAGCGACGAGGAGGCGAAGAAGGTCACTGAAGAGTTCCCGGTCTCCGAATTCATGATTCCGGCCAGCACCTACCAGTCGCTGACTCGCCAGTTCAAGGTTTTTGCCCGCAAATCCGAGAGGCCACCGGTCATTTTAGATCTGCGGCAACCGGTGTACCCCGTGATGTGTCAAGGTGACCTGATCGAGAGCTAAACATGGTACCGCCTCTCTGGGCGGCCGACACTGCCATAAGTGACTTCTGCGGTCAGTTCACCCATGCCGACCAGGAACTCCAGGTAACGTCGGGCGGTGGTGCGTGATGCTCCCATGGCATTGCCGACTTCTTCTGCACTCCACTGGTGGCCCGACGAGACCACCTCGCGGATTTTGTCCAGCGTAATACTGTCGATACCCTTGGGCAGCCGTCCTGGGCGCTTCGTCTGGGAGGGCTCGCCAGAGTTTCTGGGCAGTAGGACATCAACCTCTTTCTGGGCAATCCGCACAAGGCCTGACAGGTGGCGCAGGTGATCACGATACCGGGTAACGGCTTCCTCGAGCCGCTCGAATATAAGAGGTTTGAGAATGTAGTCGAAGACGCCACCACGCAGCGCGCTCCTGAGTGGCTCTACCTCCTTGGCAGCGGTGATCAGAATAACGTCACTGCTGCTATCTTTTGCCCTGAGTTCCCGGAGCAGTTCAAGCCCGCTGCCATCGGGGAAATAGATATCCAGCAGGATCAGATGAGGTGCCATTACGTCGATGAGATCCCGGGCGTCTTCGAGGCTGTGTGCGATTCCACACAGCTCCACGTCGTCAAGGCGCTCGACAAACCGGCGCTGGATTTCGGCAATTTTCTGGTCATCTTCGACGATCAGAACCCGAATGGTCGTCAATGACTGTTCCTCCCTTTGCTGGTTTTCGGAAGGTAAAGTGTAAAGCGGGAGCCAACCCCGGGCAGGTCTTCAACCGTGACCAACCCTCCCCAGCGATTCAGGAATTGACGCACCACGTGCAGGCCATAGCCATGCTCCGTACCTTGCTTGGTGCTCACGCCTTTCTCGAAAATTTTCTCTCGGGCGTCCTGGGGAATGCCCGGGCCCTGATCTTCTACCTCAAAGATCAGTTCGTGACCAAGGTCCGTCATGGAGAGCTGAACGAGTCCACCTGCCCCGGTCTGCTGACGCGTTGCTTCAAGAGCATTTTCGATCAGGTTACCCAGTACGCTGACCAATTGGTCGCGGGGCAGGTCGGGGGGAATATCCGTCATACGGCTTTCAGAATCGATATGGAGCCGAAGGCCCATTTCCCGTGCCCGGTTGTACTTTCCCAGAAGGCACCCGGCGATGATCGGATCGGGTACGGCGTCCAGCAACAGGTGAATCAGTGCCTGATGGTCGCTGACTTCGCTGCCGATCAGGTTCAATGCGTCTTCATAGGCTTCTATCTGGATCAGGCCGGCGATGGTATGGAGTTTGTTTGAATATTCATGGGTCTGGCTTCGCAATGTGTCAGCGTATTGCTGTATACGGGTCAGTTGCCGGCTCACCTGGTCCACTTCATCCCGGAGCCTGAAGCTCGCCACTACGCCGATAATGTTTGTGCCCTGGCGAACGGGTAGCCGGTTAACGATCATCTGCCGATTTCGTAGCCAGACTTCCCGGTCAAAGTCCGGAACGCCAGATTCAAGTACCGAAAGCAGATCACTTTCGGGCAGCACGTCGAGAATTGGCCGGCCCGATAATGGGGTGGAAGGATCGATCCTGAGAGTTTCCAGGGCGGTGCGATTGAAGGTAGTAATGACGCCCTCACGGTTGATGGCGATGATGCCTTCCCTTACGGACTGAAGTGTTGCATCCCGCTCCTGGAAGAGACGCGCGATTTCCTCAGGTTCCAGACCGAATATTGCACGTTTGAAACGGTCGGCAATCACCATGGCGATGAGTATGCTGATCAGCAGTGTCAAGCCAACAACGCTATACAGTACAAAGCTGTAACGTTTGATGATCGCATCAACCTGATCTATCCCATAGCCCACCGACACAATGCCAATGATCCGACCGGTGTCCGGATCGATCACGGGTGCCTTGCCACGCATGGATTCGCCGAGGCTTCCCTCGGCCCTTGCAATGTAAGCCTCGCCATCAATCAAGGCGCGCAGGCCTTTGTCACCGTCATCGTCTGCCATGGAATGGCCAATTCGGTCAGCGGAGGGATGCGCCAGTCGAATGTTCTGGTGATCACCAATCACAATGAACAGGGCTTCATTAGTCAGTGTCAGTCGATTTGCCAACCGGTTCAGTCCCTCGATATCACGCTTGCTTACGCCCTCGATCACAGAGGGGACAGTAGCCACAGTTCTCGAGACCATGAGCGCCCGTTGCCCTATTTCATCAAACAGGGAATCACTGAGGTAATAGCCGGCGAACACGCCAATCAGGATCGTCTGTACAGCGCTGACGAATCCGAGCGTGAAAATCATTCGGGTTTTCAGTTTGGTTTTTCGGAACACGTTTTCAGCTGCGATTGGTTTGTTGTCGTTATAGGGTCAGGTTAAATCACGAGCTGTTTGATTGCCCGTAAATTTTATGAACTTAACGCCCTTTAGTTTCTTTAAAGGCATTACGCGCACAAGCTTCTGGCCGCATCGGTGAACCTTTAGCCTCTGTCTTGTACCGCTTTCCATTGGCTCCGAAATTGGCCTTACCCCAGAAGCGATTATAAAAACAAGACTGAGGTGACAATCATGACTATCAAACGAAGTCTGTCGTTTATCGCGGCAGTGACTTTCAGCCTTCATGCCATGGCATGGCAACCCTCCGGAAAAGTTGAGTGTATCGCCCCGTCTGATCCGGGCGGTGGCTGGGATTTTACCTGTCGTAGTGCAGGCAATGTGCTCAGGGAGCTTGGGCTGGTTGATGGCAGCGTACAGACCGTGAATATGGCCGGGGCAGGTGGGGGGGTTGCGTATGCCCACACCGTCAGCAAGCGCGCAGAAGATGACAAGCTGATTGTTGCCGCGTCAACAGCGACCACCACTCGCCTGGCCCAGAAGCAGTTCCCTGGCCTGGACGCGGATATGGTGACGTGGATCGGCGCACTCGGTGCGGACTATGGCGTTATTGCCGTGGGCAAGAACTCCCAGTATGAGAATTTGAATCAACTGCTGGACGCCATCAAGGAGAACCCGAAGTCCGTCAAGTTCGCCGGTGGCAGTGCCAGGGGCGGCTGGGACCATCTGAAAGTCCTGATCGCGGCGAAGGCCGCAGGTGCCGATCAGCTGCCCGCTATTCCTTACCTTTCTTACAATAACGGCGGCGAGGCCATGACCCAGGTGGTTGGAGGTCATGTCGATGCCTTTACCGGTGACGTCTCCGAAATAACCGGCTTTATGTCATCCGGTGACCTTCGTGTGTTGGCTGTACTGGCGGATGAGCGCTTACCGGGTGACTTTGCGGGTATCCCGACAGCAAAAGAGCAGGGCATCGATGCGGTTGGCGCGAACTGGCGTGGGTTTTACATGCCCAAAGGCGCCTCCAGTGAGTCGAAGACATTCTGGACCAACACAATCAATACTCTCTACGCCAGCGAGCAGTGGAAAAAGGTCATGAAGGCCAACGGCCTCATCCCCTTCCATCCGCCTACTGGAGAGTTTGACAGCTTTGTTCGGCAACAGGTACAAGACATCGAAGGCTTGTCCCGCGAAATAGGGCTGCTGAAGTGACAGGCCTTGGTGACCGACTTCTTGGTCTGGGCCTTTTGGTTCTGGCTGTTGCATATGGCTGGGTTGCACAACAGTGGCCCGAGCCCTTTGGTGGTGCCGAAACCGTAGGGCCGGAAACCTTCCCTACCATCCTCTCGGTTGTTCTGGTCGCCGGCAGCATCTACCTGATGGTCAAGCCGGATCCGGACGCCCAGTGGCCGCTGGGCAAAACTACACTGGAGCTCGCGGTGTCCCTGGTTGTTCTGGTGGTGTACGCGATGTTGCTTGAACCCCTTGGATTTGTCATTTCGACAACCCTGGCGGTGGGCACTCTGAGCTGGCGCATGGGTGCTCCTCCCAGGCGCGCCTTTACGACTGGGCTGGTGAGTGCGGTGGTGGTGTTCGTCCTGTTCAACTACGGCCTGTCGCTGAACCTGCCCGCTGGCCCGCTGGAGGTGAACTGATGGAAACGCTCGGTTTTCTGATGGATGGTTTTGCGGTTGCGTTAACACCGTATAACCTGACGTTTGCGCTGTTCGGCGCCTTTGCCGGTACCCTGATCGGCTGCTTGCCGGGCCTTGGTCCCGCCAATGGTGTGGCTATTCTTATTCCTCTGGCGTTTGCCCTGGGCCTGCCACCGGAAACGGCAATGATCCTGCTGACCTCGGTGTACGCCGGGGCTATGTACGGCGGTCGGATTTCCTCCATCCTGCTTAATATCCCCGGTGACGAACCGGCGATGATGACCTGCCTGGATGGTTATCCCATGGCTCGCAACGGAAGGGCGGCGGATGCGCTGGCGATTTCCGCCATTGCGTCGTTCTCGGGCGGTCTCATCGGCACGATCGGCCTGATCATGCTGGCACCGATGCTGGCGAAGTTTGCACTGAGCTTCGGCCCGGCCGAGTATTTCGCGCTGTTTCTGCTGGCCTTCGCAACCCTTGGTGGCATTACTGGCAAAAGCCCGATGAAAACCGTGATCGCGGCCACTCTGGGGATCATGATCTCGACCGTGGGTATTGATATCTCCACCGGTACCCAGCGCTACACCTTTGGCGTGCTTGAGCTGTACGAAGGGATCGACTTTATCCTCGCGATTGTTGGCCTGTTTGCCATCTCTGAGCTGTTTTTTTTCGTTGAGTCACGCATGGGTGGCGGACGCGAGAAAATGACTGTGGGCAAGTTGACACTCACTTTCAAGGAGCTGGTTTCCACCATTCCCACCCAGTTGCGCGGTGGTGTACTCGGGTTTATTTCCGGGGTTTTGCCAGGCGCGGGTGCTTCCCTGGGCAGCTTTATCAGCTACACGCTGGAGAAGCAGGTGCTGGGCAAGAAAGGCAACTTCGGTGAAGGCGACATCCGCGGTGTGGTCGCACCTGAAGCGGGTAATAACGGTGCTTCATCGGGCGCGCTGGTGCCCATGCTGACTCTGGGCGTGCCCGGAAGTGGCACCACGGCGGTTTTGCTGGCGATGCTGATTTCACTGAACATCACGCCCGGCCCTTTGATGTTTACCCAGCACGCCGACATTGTCTGGGGCGTCATAGCTGCCCTTCTTATCGGCAATGTCCTTCTGCTGTTGCTGAACATTCCTCTGATCGGGTTCTTTGTGCGGCTGCTGTCGGTTCCGCCCATGTACCTGTTGCCCATCGTTACCATGGTCGCTTTCGTGGGGATCTACTCCATTAGCAACAGCGCCTTCGATCTGTACTTCATGGTGGCGTTTGGTGCTGTGGGGTATTTCCTGCGCAAGCTGGACATACCGGTGGTACCGATCATTCTCGGGCTGCTGCTGGGGCCGGAAATGGAGAAAAACCTCGGGCATGCGCTGGTGCTGTCTGATGGTGACTGGAGCGGCCTTTGGGCCAGTACCCTGGCCAAGAGTTTCTGGCTTGTTGCGGGCCTGAGCCTGGTACTGCCTTACGTTGTTGGCCCCGTGCTGCGCCGCCGCATGAATGCCGCCATCAAGGAAAGTCCAGCTAGCGATTGAGCGTGGTCCGGCTCGTTTCCACGGACATTTGTTTTTCCCGAAAAGTAATAAATACAATCAAGAGAGGAATTATTCAATGAGAAAACAAAAAAAGTTGGTGTCTTGTATTGCATTGGTTGTTTGCGGTTTCTCCGCATCCGGTGCGGTTGCCCAGGCCAAAGTGTCGAAGATTTCCAGTAGTGAAGTGCCTGTGTCGGACCTCGCCGTTGATGTCTATGGCCAGCTGAACTACGGCCTTCTGGTTGGGGACAGCGGTGACGGTAGTGAACACTTCATTGTCGATAACGACAACAGTGGAAGCCGGATCGGAGCCAAGCTGAAAGGCGATCTGGATCGTCCGGGCGCGGACTTTGAGGATGTTGACACGGTCCTGGTCGGGGGGCGGCTCAAGTTCTGAGTGGTCTGAACAGGTTGTTGTGCCCGGGTGAGTAGCCCAAACCTTGCCGCACCGGATTATTGGTGTGGCTTTTTCTTTCCAACTTGGCCCGTTCTGATCCAAGTTGTCATGAACTTGCCGGAGAGCTTTGCTAGACTCAGCCCCCGACGTGTTGATAGCGAGCCAATCTTTCCCTGTGACGTCCGTATGAGCGACTCTTCAAAACCTGGTTTCCTGAGGCCTGCCAAAGTCATCTGGCTTGCGCTGACCGGTCTGCTGGTTTATCTCATTGCACTCGTTATCTTGCTCCCTGCTGGCTGGGTATGGCAGTGGGTGTCACCTCAGGTGAGCTTGCCTCCGCAGATCAAGATCAATCAAGTTTCTGGCCAGCTATGGAATGGCGCCGCTGGATTCACCTTCGTCGGACGGCCGTTGCGATTGAGCTGGGATCTGGAAACGCCCTCTTTATTGAGTCTGACGTTTCCGCTGTCGTTTTCCCTCCACTCTGCGCAATCCGGCCTGAACGGACGGCTGGCCTTTTCATGGCCGGACAACGCGAATCTTACGGCTCGGGGCAAGGTTCGGGTGCGGGAGTTTGAAAATCTGATACAGCGTAGTGGTGGTGCCATACTGGCGGGCGATGTGATTATCGAACGTCTCGCCCTCGAATGGGTTGACGGTGAGTTTGGCGATGGCCAAGGCCTGGCCCGCTGGTCTGGCGGCGAAGTCACGTGGCCCATGGGCAGTGGCGTCCAGAGTGCCGATTTCCCGCCGATGGAAGCCACACTGAATGCGGCCGCAGGCCGTATGTCGATGACAATATTGCAACAGGGCGAGAGTGAGCCGGCAGCGAACGCTGACATTTTCCCCGATGGCATGCTGGAAATCCGGGTTTATAAAAGGATGATCGATCTGGCTGGCCAGTCCTGGTCGGGTGCTGCCAGCCCCGGTGACGTTATCTTCAGGGTGCGTCAGCCGTTACTGGGGAGGGGCGGCTGATGAAAACGGTTGTTGTCAGGTCGCCTCAATACCTGCCCCGATGGCTTGCGAACGGTTTGTTGATGGGTCTGGTGGTTTATTTTGCTATTGTGATGGCAAACCTGACCTGGATGGTTGCGTGGCAGGATCGGCCCGTTCCGGAACCGGGGCAGTCGCTGACCGCCGGCGTGGGCGGCCAACTGGGGAATCGTCGTCTGGCATCTTATGAGCTGTTCGGTCGTGTTCCCGGTGGCGCTCCGGTAGTTGAGGCTGTGCGCCAGACAGCTCCCGAAACCCGTCTGCGCTTGCGTTTGGAAGGCGTGTTGGTTTCTGAACAGCCCGAACTGTCTGGTGCTATAGTTGCAGAATCCGGCGGTGTCACGGCACACTACCGCGTCGGAGAGACGTTGCCGGGTAATGCAGAGCTCATTGAAGTTGAACCCGGACGCATTCTTATCCGGCGCAATGGTGCGTTTGAAACACTTACCTTTGAGGAGGATGACTCCGGTCAACTGCTGGCTCAGGAAGAGGAAGGTTCCGCTTTCGCCTCGGACGACTTTGTCGAACAGGCCAAAGCGCGACTGGATGCGCAAGGCGCCGAGGCGCTGGTTGCATTTGGTCTGAGCCCGTTACAGGATGGCGCAACTCAGGGTTACGTATACAACGGTTCCAATGCCATGTTGAGTGCGCTTAACCTCCAGGAAGGGGATACCATTACAGCCATCAATGGCTACCCCCTGGGTGATATTGAACAGGATCGGGAGTTGCTTGAGTCCTGGAGTACCGAGGCGCAGCTCGAGATAGAAATAGCGCGAGGCGGTGCGCGCTTCACTGTAAGCTACGCACTGCCGCAGTAGGTTTAAACGAGATCATCGATACAGGACGCGATCGTTGCATGATTAATTTGAGAGTCCCCTTCCTTAAAGTGGTGATGTTGCTCCTCTTGATGCCTCTGCTGGCCATGGCACAAGAGCGGGAAGGCACCTGGCGACTTAACCTGAAAGATGCAGACATCCGTGCATTTGTTACTCAGGTTGCTGATATTACCGGCTACAGTTTTGTGGTCGACCCCAGGGTAAAAGGTAAGGTGACGGTGCTTTCAAGCGCACCCATGAACAAGGATGAAATTTACGATCTGTTTCTGGCGGTGTTGCAGGTGCACGGGTTCACCGCCATACCGGGAGAAGAGGTCATCAAGGTGGTGCAGCAGGTCGATGCCAAACAGTCGGCGGAATCCCTCGACCGTTTTTCTACAACACCGTCCGAGCAGCTGATCACCCGCGTCATTCAGGTTGATAACGCCAATGCACTGGAACTGGTGCCGATCTTGCGCCCTTTGGTGGCCAAGTACGGGCATCTGGCCGGGGTCTCGGCTGCTAACGCACTGATTATCAGTGACCATTTCGCCAATATCCAGCGAATTGAAGGCATCGTTCGTGAGCTGGACAGCCCATCCAAGTACGAAGTGGAAGTTATTCAGCTTGAGGAGGCCTGGGTCGGGGACCTGGTGCCGTTGTTACAGGAATTGGCGCCCGACGAGTTGGGTGCGGGCGGTGCCGGAGGCGCTGCGCGTAAATACAGTGTTACCGCTGATGAGCGCAGTAACCGGTTAATTCTGCGCGGCGACGAAACCTTCCGAAATAAAATGCGTGGCCTGATTGCCCAGCTGGATCAGCCATCCGCGACCGGAGGCACGACCAAAGTCATTCGTCTTGGCCATGCCGATGCAAAGAATCTGGCAGAGATTCTGAAAGGGGTTATGGGTGAACTGGCCAAGGAAACTGCCGGTGGTGGGGCATCAACAGCAGGGTCTCGCGGTACCGGGTTTTCGGTTTTTGCTGATGAAGGTTTGAACGCCCTGGTTGTTCGCGGCGAGCCCTCAATGATGCAGGAAGTTGAAATGATCGTGTCGCAACTGGATATTCGACGTGCTCAGGTATTGATCGAGGCGGCCATTGTAGAGATCAGCGATGACCTGGGGCAGGACCTGGGGGTTCAGATCGCGCTAGGTGATGAGTCAGGTTCATCGACGCCTGTGGTTGGCTCCAACTTCAACAACGTGGGCCGCAGTCTCGGAGACGTCATTGGTGCGATCCTTTCGGACAGTGTTATTACACCGGCGACAGGCGGGCTGACCGTCGGGGCCGGTCAGCGTAACGAAGACGGGATCACCTGGGGTGTTCTGCTTCAGGCGCTGTCAACGTCAGCTGCTGCAAACCTTTTGTCGACTCCCAGCATCATTACGCTCGACAATCAGGAAGCTGAAATCATTGTCGGCCAGAACGTGCCTTTCCGTACCGGCCAGACCACCAATACCAGCGCGGGTCTCAATAACCCGTTCACTACCATCGAGCGCCGGGATATCGGCCTTACGCTCAAGGTCACACCCACGATAAGTGATGACGGGCTGGTGCGGCTGATCGTTGAGCAAACCACCGAAGACGTTGCCGACAGTATTGAGGATGCATCAGACATCATTACCAACAAACGTGAGATCAAGACCACGGTGCTGGCTGACGACGGTGAAACGATTGTGCTGGGTGGCTTGATCCGCGAGGACTACCGGATCAACAAGAGCAAGGTGCCTTTTTTGGGCGATATTCCATACCTTGGGCGGTTGTTCTCTTCTGAATCCCGGACGATGATCAAGCGCAACCTGCTGGTCTTTCTGCGCCCGACTATCCTGTTTAATAAAGGCGACAGCGTAGCAGCAACTGACGAGAAGTACCGGGGTCTGTGGAAAGTAAACCTCGGTATTCGTGAAAAACTGGGCCTGCCAACGGATATTGGAGAGCAGCCTGGTATTAATACGCTGTTCCGGCCCGGATCAGCAACTGCCCGCGGTATCGAGTAAAGGCTATCTATGGAAACTCACAACAAACTTCTCGAAATCCTCGGGTCGTAATGGCTTGCTGAAATAGTATCCCTGGGCCAGCTCGCACCCGCGCTGTCGAAGATAGAATTCCTGCTCTTCTGTCTCCACCCCTTCGGCGATGACAGACAGGTTAAGGCTCTTACCCAGGTCAATGATGGTGTTGGCTATGCGGGTGTCGTCCTCGTTGGTAAGCAAGTCATGTATAAACTGCTTGTCGATCTTGAGATGCTGAACCGGCATTCGTTTCAGGTAGGTTAATGACGAATAGCCGGTGCCAAAATCATCGACCGCAATATTAATGCCCGCATCCCTGAGACGTTTGAGCTTCGCAACGGCATCGTCGAGGTTTTCCATGAAGCTGGTTTCAGTCACTTCCAGCCCCAGACGCCCGGGTGGGATGGCATGGCGTTTCAGGGTTTCCAGCACCTCTTCAACAATACGGTCTTGCTTTAGCTGGACGGCTGACAGGTTTACCGCAATGCGTATGGAGCTGCCTGTAGCGGCCCACAAAGCTGCTCTCCAGCACGCCTGGTCCAATACCCATTGGCCGATTTCCACAATAGTGCCGTTAAGCTCCGCCAACGGAATGAATTCGTCAGGTGGCACCAGGCCCCGCTCAGGATGATCCCATCGGAGCAATGCTTCGGCGCCAATGATCCGCTGGCTTTCAAGGTGGATTTGTGGCTGGTAAACGAGGTAAAACTGGCCATCTGGCAGAGCCAAAGCCAGGTCCTGCTCCAGCTTTTTACGCTCTCGAATCTGCAAGTCGACACTGGCAACGTAAAACTGGAACTGATTGCGGCCGGCACTTTTGGCAAGCGTCATGGTTTGTTCAGCGCGCTGCAGGAGCTTGTCAGCTTCAGTGCCATCGGAGGGGAACAGTGCAATACCGATGGTTCCGGTAATAGAAACCTGGCGCTCATCAACACGAATAGGGCGGCTGAAGATTTGCAATAACCAGTCAGCGGTAGCGGCTGCTTGATAACCATCCCTGAGATGCTGCTCAATCACAACAAATTGATCGCTGCCAAGCCGTCCCGCAATTATGTGGCTGCCGTCACGTTGTTCCGACAACCGGTCGGCAACCATCCGTAGAATTTTATCACCAGTCTGGTATCCATGCTGATCGTTAGCACTCTTGAAATCATCGATACCACAGCAGAACACGGACAAAATCTGTTTATTTCGGCGATCTTCCTCTATGGCGCTGTTGAGAAAACCCAGCAGCGTTTCCCGGCTTGGTAGTCCGGTGAGGTTGTCGTAACGGGATAGCCGTGTGACCTTGTCTTCTGCTTCACGTTGTTTTTTTTGGTTTTCTGCGATGGAGACTAGCAGATTGTTGGTGGCGTTTACCCATAAGCCGAGTTCATCTCGCTCATGGGTTCGAGGCAATGCCAGCAGCCGGTCATCGGGATGATCGGGGTTAACCTGGGTAAGCGAATGAATAATTCTGAGCAGTGGGCGGGTAAGAAGCAGGTGATAAACAAGGTAGAGCACAAGGCCCAAAATAATGGCCCGGGCTATTCCTGAGACAAACGTTAAGCTGGCCCGTTCAAGCCAGCGCGCAGACACGCTTGCCGTGTCATAATGCAACTCGAGGTAGCCATAGGTCGTTTGAGGGTCGGCGCTGCGTATCAACGGTGATCTGTAAGTGCGTTCGGCGCCAAAAATAAAATCCGTGGCGGGGCGAAAGTAGGGCTCTTGTAATGGCCGCATCTTGTTGGCAAGTGATTCACCATCAGGGTGGGTTATATTCGCAAAGCGAACCGCATCCTGTTCAAACAGCCCCTCAACCACCTGTTGCGCAAGTTCATTATCAATACTGAATACAGCCTGTGTCGCCGCGTCTTTAACCAGAGCCATTGTTTGGGCTGCCTGGTCATCGAGCTCACCTGATACCCTGCGCGCATCCAGTATGATTTGCATTGTGCTCAAGAGAATACCGCTGATCAGAGCGACCGAGAGAACCCAGCGCAATATGCGATGACCAAGGCGCTGCTCCAGCTGAAAAGATATTTTCATTCGAATCGGGTCATTTTGGCTCTGTTTCCATCGACTTTCGAGTGATTTGTTGGTTTTAGCTGAAAGCCGCGGGGATCCTAGCATACGGTAGCTACACCTTATGAGCATGGTTCAATCCAGGCTGTTCGCGTCAATGTAGGGTTGTATTTTTTCAAATTATTGAGCAAACAAGTGTTTTATTTTGTAATGGCCGGGTGCCTTAGACGCAAAAACGCCCGCGTATGCGGGCGTTTTTGCGAGCAAAGGTCTCAACAGAAGACCTTATATCTATGCTGGGTTATGCCAGATTCTTGTTCACGAAATCCCAGTTCACAAGATTCCAGAACGCTGCCAGGTAGTTCGGACGCGAATTCCGGTAATCGATGTAGTAGGCATGCTCCCATACATCCACAGTCAGAACCGGCTTATCTGCACCTGTCAGTGGTGTTTCAGCATTGCTGGTGTTGGCAATGGCCACGCTGCCATCGGACTTCTTGACCAGCCATGTCCAGCCTGAACCGAAGTTATTTGCCGCCTTGTCGTTGAACTCTTTCTTGAAGTCATCGAAAGAACCGAAGGCTTTGGTGATGGCTTCAGCTGCCGCACCGGTAGGCTCGCCGCCGCCGTTAGGGCTCAGGCAATGCCAGTAGAAGGTATGGTTCCAGGCTTGTGCCGCATTATTGAACAATGGGCCGCTGGCGCTCGTGATGATATCTTCCAGCGATTTATTAGCGTTGTCCGTGCCTTCCACCAGGCCGTTCAGCTTGGTGACATAGGTGTTGTGGTGCTTGCCATAGTGATACTCCAGCGTTTCCGCGGAGATATGAGGTTCAAGTGCGTTTTTTTCGTAAGGCAGTGCGGGAAGTTCAAATGCCATGAGGTCGTTCTCCCTGGTTTCTCTCGTTTGATCCGTTCAGATCAGTGAATTTTCTTTTCTTTAGATTAAGGCACTTCGACTGGCATACCCTAGTGAATAATAG
>JBDNIR010000151.1:0-2503 GCA_041688195.1 Marinobacter sp. | reverse complement strand
TTTAAACCGGTGGCTTAACCAATCCGCCAAATGGCTGGTGATGGCAACATCACGAGCCCGATGATCGGCGCTTTCCCGCAAGGCCAACCAGCCACTGTCAAAAACACTGTGATCAGCAACCGGTTTCAAGAGCTCACCGACGGCTGTTTTGAAGGTCGCCGTCGCCTGCTGCCAAGAGGTTAATTGTGACCGGGAAGCGCGGACCTGTTTTCGGGCCTGCAAAAGCGAATCACGGCCGGCTATCCAGGCCTGAAGGTAGCCCACCAGCTCAGCCACCTGCCCGGCCGCGTATTGTTGTATGCCTGGCCGGTCTGCGGTTTGAGCCAGCGCGCCGCCGTCGGAACATATTACCGGCAGGCCCCGCGCCAGCGCTTCGTCTATAACCATGCCGTAGCCTTCGTACAGGGATGGCAGGATAAAGATATCCGCGCTGTCAAAAGCCCGGCCCAGCTCTTTATCGTCCATTTCGCCCGCCAGAACAATGCGGTCTTCCAGGTTCAATCGCTCAATCTGTGACTGTAAATCACGGGCGTAATCCGGGGCGCGGTCAGCAGAGCCCACCAGGGCGCATTGCCAGGGCAACTCTCTTAATGCAGCGAGGGCTGATACCAATTGATCCTGGGCTTTCCTGGGCGAAAGCGTACCAACTGAGAGCAACTGAACCGGTCGATGCAACTCTGTGGCCGCCAATACGGGCGCTTCGGGAAAGAGATCAACACCGGGTTCGACCGCTTGTATCCGGCCAGCAGCCACGTCGTAGCAGGCCAACTCCCGGACGGTAAAACGGCTGGTCGTGATAATGCCCTCAACATGACTCAGGGCGACCTTCTCACTGGCGAACAGGCGTTCGCGTGTTACTTCCTCCAGGCCGGTTTCATCGGCCAATGGGTGATGCACAAGCGCTACCAGATGCAGACGACCCGCATGCTTTGCCACGGTATCCGGCAGCCCTCCCATGGCCAACCCATCGAGTATGACAACAGAGTTTTCCGGCAACCCCTGAAGCGTGTTGTCCATCGCCTGAGTGGCCACCGCATCGGCCTCCGGAAAGCGGCCCTCCAGGCCGACCAGGTCTACCGACTGCCCCATCTCCAGGAGTGCCGAAACGATGCGGCGCACGTAGATGTAGCCGCCGGTTCGTTGAGCGGGGCTGCCGGGCACTATGAAGGTCCAGAGTTGGGTCATGGCCGTTGCCTTTTCAGGGTACGATCAGAATTCTATAAGAGCTCGCCCCGGTAGCTTGCCCAGGCGACATGGGATTCGCCCAGTGTCACATTCAATGCAGTCAGCCCCTTGCCGGTTTCACCCAGTGCGTTGGCTTTGATGGCCGCCTTCATGCGTTCAAACACCACCTTGGCCATCACTTCGGTGGTGGTATTGCGACCGGCCAGGGCTGGCAGTTCATCCAGATTTTTCATATTGAATTCAGCCAGGATGTGTTTGAGCTGTGCGCTGGCGAGGCCGATATCGACGATCAGATCGTCGTGATCCAGAACTTCCCGCTCAAAGCTCATATCCACCACATAGGTTGCGCCATGCAGAGCCTGGGCCGGACCGAAAATTTCGCCCTTGAAGCTGTGGGCGATCATCATGTGGTCTCTTACGGTCAAACTGTACATAGTGGCTCCGATTAATCAGCTGGGATTACAGGTGGATAAATGATTCGGTGGCAAAGTTCTGAGCTGCCCGCCTGACTCAGTAGCGCCATGGCTTCCGGCAGTTGTTCGAACCGGCTCTCGCCGCTGATCAGGGCATCCAGAGCCGGGTCCGCCAGCAGCGACAGCGCCAGTGAAAGCCGGTCCCGGTACTGCCAGCGGGGAGCCTGTGACGGGCTAATACTGCCAACCTGGCTGGAGCGCAGTGTCAGCCTGCGGGCATGAAATGACTGCCCTAAAGGTAAGGTTACGTCCTGGTCGCCAAACCAGCTCATCTCGATAATGCGCGCTTCCTGACCGGCCAACGCCAGGGCGGAAACCAACCCTGCAGGATGACCGCTGGCGTGGATCACCAGGTCATGGTCCTGCAGGTCTGTCCGGGTCGTAAATCTGACGCCGAGGGCATCGAGCAAGGGCAGGCGCTCGGCGTTGACATCAACAGCGGTCACCCGGGTGCCCGGAATTTTGCTGGCCAGGTAGGCCATCAAGGTGCCCACCACGCCGCAACCCACCACGGCAATGCGGTCGCCCACACGGGGTAATGCATCCCAGAGACCGTTCACGGCAGTTTCCATGTTGGCCGCCAGCACAGCGCGATGAGCAGGCACATTGTCGGGCAGCGGGATAACCGACTCTGCGGGCACCCGGTAACGGGTTTGATGAGAATAGAGGCAGAACACCATTTTGCCGACCAAGGAAGCTGGACCGGACATCACTTTGCCCACATTGGCATAGCCATGACGCACCGGGTATGGGAACTCACCGGCTTGAAAGGGCGCACGCATGCGCGGGTATTCGCTTTCCGGCACTTTGTTGAGAAAGACCAGACTCTCGGTGCCCCGGCTGAC
>JBDNIR010000018.1:0-8201 GCA_041688195.1 Marinobacter sp. | reverse complement strand
GAGTCAGCAAAAAAACAGTGATGAGCAACCAGCTTCGGGTCAGAGTCATGACAGTATCCAGTGTGATGTCAGGGGTTTGCAGTAATACTTGACCAGGTTTGGGCAATACTGAAAGCCCAGATTCCGAGCAGCGTCAGTGTTAACAGGGCAAACACTACTTTATGTTTAGTCCCGGTGCCTGCCTCTGAGGCGGCAATCCAACGCACATACATCAGCCCGATAAAGCTGATAAAAACGACCAGGCTGGCAATGGCAGGAATCAGCAGCCATCCGGTATTAAATGTGGAGCCGTCGCGAGCGAGACTGCTGAAGGCGAACATGGAGCCGAGTAAAACGGCCAGGGCAGAAAATTCCGCAATCAGTAATGGCACCCGCCAAGGATGCTTCGGCAAGTTATTTTTTTGCGAATTGTCTGGCATGACCTGCTCCATTGGAAACCTGAGATATAGTAACGGTTTCCGTAAGTTAGGGTTACCATAAAAACCCTGAATTAATCGTCGGGTAATGTTTTTATCGGGAAAAGAGGGCGTAAAATGCCGCGTTGGTTTTTTTGGCCTGCCCCAGTCGCTATAATGCGGCAACTGAAAATTATAACGCTCTGATGAGGTGCACTGTGAAGATGATGAAAGTCCTGGCGATGGTATTACTCGGGTTCGGTCTGACGGTGGGTGCGGTAATGGCTAGTGTGGAAGATCAGATCCGGGCGCGAATTGAGCCTGTGGGTGCGGTATGTGTTAACGGCGAAGACTGTGGTGATGTTGCCACCTCCGCGGCACCGGCTCAGGCCAGCAGTGGGCCACGCAGTGGCAATGAGGTTTACACGGCAGCATGCCAGGCATGTCATGCCAGCGGTGCGGCGGGTGCACCCATCGTTGGAGATCAGGATGCCTGGTCCGGTCGGGTAGACCAGGGGTTGGAAACGCTGGTAAGCCACGCCATTAACGGTTACAACGCGATGCCGGCGAAAGGCGGCTGTGCGAGTTGTTCCGATGAGGAAATCCAGGTCGCGGTTGAGTACATGGTAAGTAAACTGGAATAAATCCGACGTTCAGGATTTCTGCGAAAAGCCGGCTTGATTGCCGGCTTTTTTTGAGCAAATAGCTGGGCACTTACGCATCACCGCAATATCAGGCGCCAAGATCTCCCAGCAGCGCACTCAAGGTCGCCTTGCCTTTTTTGGTATTGGCTTCTACATCCAGGTCGCCCATACCCTCCCATTTGAGATCTTCTTCGGGCAACTCATCAAGAAATCGGCTCGGAATGGTTTCCAGTTTTTCGCCGTATTGTTTTCGCGTGCCAGCAAAGGTCAGGGTCAGGGTCTCCCGGGCCCGAGTGATGCCCACATACATCAATCGCCGCTCTTCTTCGATATTGCCTTCTTCAATGCTGCTTCGATGGGGCAGGATTTCTTCCTCCAGGCCCATGATGAACACATGGGGGAACTCCAGGCCTTTGGACGCATGGAGCGTCAGCAACTGAACCTTGTCGCTGTCGTCCTCTTCCTCGCGTTGCTCCATCAGGTCCCGGAGGATCAGCTTGCTGATAGCGTCCTCGATACCCAGCTCGTTAGCCGTGCCCTTGCCGTCGTCCAGCATGCGCTGAATGGAATCGACCAGGTACCAGATGTTTTCCATGCGGCGTTCGGCCTGCTTGGGCGAGCCCGCGTGCTGGTGTAGCCACTCTCCGTACTCGATATCGGTAAACAGCTGCTTTATGACTGGAATCGGATCTTCCTGGTGCAGCCGTTGGCAGGTGTGGTCTACCCAGTGGGCGAAGCGACGCAAGCGGTCGAGGCCTTTCTCGGTAACGTGAGATTCAGCGCCCATGTCCCCCAGTGACCGAAACAGGCTGATGTCCCTGGAACGTGCATAGTGGCTCAGCTGCTCCAGTGTTCGCGGGCCAATTTCCCGCCGTGGCACGTTGACCACGCGTAGAAAGGCTGCATTATCGTCCGGGTTGACCAGCAGACGCAGGTAGCCCATGGCATCCTTGATTTCGTTGCGGGAGAAAAACGACTGGCCGCCGGAGATGCGGTAGGGAATCTGGTATGCCTGCAGTTTCACTTCCAGCAGCCGAGCCTGATGATTGCCCCGGTAAAGCACCGCAAAATCCCGGAAGGACAATCCTTTCTTCAGTTTGTGGTCAATAATCTCGGTGGCGACCCGCTCCGCTTCCGCGTCCTCGTTCCGGCACCTCACCACGCGGATTTCCTCACCGATGGTGTGGTCGCTCCAGAGCGCCTTTTCAAACACGTGTGGGTTATTGGCAATCACGGTGTTGGCACTGCGAAGAATGCGGACGGTGGAGCGATAATTCTGCTCAAGCTTGAGGATCTTCAGGCTAGGGAAGTCGTCTTTCAGTTGGGCCAGGTTTTCGGGCCGGGCACCCCGCCAGGCGTAGATTGACTGATCATCATCTCCGACTACGGTGAAGGCTACGCGCTCTGCCACAATAAGCTTGACCAGTTCATACTGGCACAGGTTGGTATCCTGGTATTCGTCGACCAGCAGATAGCGAATTTTGCGCCGCCATTTCTGCAAGGTCTCCGGTTGGCTGCGAAACAGTTGAACCGGCAGCAGGATCAGGTCGTCAAAATCGACCGCGTTATAGGCCTTCAGGTACTCGGAATACCGGGCATACACCAATGCAATCCGCTGTTCCCGTTCATCCGTAGCTTTACTGAGGGCTTCCGATGGACTGCGCATGGCGTTTTTCCAGGATGAGATGGTCATCTGGATATCTGAAAGCTCATCCCCTGCATCGGCGCTGGCTTCGCGCATCATCAGGTCCTGCAACAGGGCCTTGGCGTCTTCAGCATCGAAAATCGAGAATCCCGGGTGATAACCGAGGTGGGTATGTTCTTCACGAATGATGTTCAGGCCCAGGTTATGGAAGGTAGACACCGTCAGCCCCCGGGCAAGCTTTTTGTCAACCAGCTTGCCGACCCGCTCTTTCATTTCCCGGGCGGCCTTGTTGGTAAAGGTGAGGGCGGCAATATGGCGGCCGGGAATCCCGACCTGCTCAATCAGATAGGCCATCTTGCGGGTAATAACGCTGGTTTTTCCGCTGCCCGCGCCAGCCAGCACAAGCAGTGGGCCTTCCACATAACGAACGGCTTCGCGCTGACGGGGGTTGAGTTGGGCCACAAGGAACCTGCTTTAAATGACTGGAGGCGCTATTCTACACCAGTGAGCTTTTCTGTACCTTGTGGTTTCTTAAGCTATTCTTCACAGGTAGCCCTTTTAAAGGTGCTGTGTGTAAAGAGCGGAAAACTGAAATACTCGCTTACATATTCCGAAAGGATGCGGATTGTCAGCCATGACTGAAATGACGGATTCCATGAATCGCAGTAGTGTCCGAATACTGATTTTGACGCCCGAACATACCGATTACCTGTGGTATGTTTCCCTGCTGCGTGGCTGTTTCGAAATATTACCGGATACCACCTGGTGCCCGGATCTGATTGACTGTGACGATCTGATCCGGAATACCGCATTCGAAGTTATTCTCTGGGATTGCGTGCTTCGTGGCGAATCCGAAATAGGGTTTCTGCAATATCTCTCGGTATCCGGCAGCGGTAAACCCATTGTCGCTCTCAGTGCGGAGATGGAGTCTGAGCGTACCCCTGAGATGTTGATAAACGGTGCTGCGGATTATCTCCGTAAAGGCGGGCTGGATATCTGGTCGCTCGGTCGTGCTGTGCGCTGTGCCTGGTACGCTGATCAGGTGGCGGATTCCGCCAATGGCCGGCTTGGCTGCGAGGTGGCCGAACGTCTACGGCAGGTCCTGCGGCGAGTGGATTCCCTGATGCGTATTGGTGGTGACGAGTTCGCCATCATTGTGGAACGGGTGGAAGATTCTCTCGATGTCACTCAAATGATCCGCAAGGTGGTTCAGGCTCTGAATGATCCAGTGGTCGTTGACGGTAACAGTGTCGAGGTCAGTGCCAGCCTCGGTGTCGCTATCTACCCAGAAGCCGGCGACAGCCCGGAAACACTGTTGCGGCGGGCTAACCGGGCCATGTTCGAGGCCAAGCTGGATACCGGAACCAGCTATCGTTTTTACAATCAGCAACTGCACATCACCGCTGGCCGGCAGCTCAAGCTTGAGGCGGATCTTCGTAACGCCCTTCGCGGCCGCGAGCTGGAACTGCACTATCAGCCCCGTGTGGATCTGGTAACGGAGGAGGTTCGGGGTGTGGAATGCCTGCTGAGGTGGAACCATCCGGATGGCACCCTGGTGCCCCCGGACGAATTTATCCCGGCAGCGGAGCGTAGCGGGCTCATCGTCCCGATCGGGTATTGGGTGATCGAGCAGGCCTGCGAACGATTGCGCGAAGCTGCAGCACTTGGTCATCCGGGCCTGGTGTTCGCTGTAAACCTGTCGTTCAGACAGTTCCACGACCGCAAGATGACCGAAACCATTTTCCGCATTATCTACAACGCTAACGTCGATACCAGCCTGCTGGAGCTGGAGCTGACGGAAAGCGCCATGATGCATGACCCTGAATACGCCCAGCGTTGCCTGCGAGAGCTCAATCAGCTGGGTATCAGTTTTGCCCTGGATGATTTTGGTACTGGCTTTTCCTCTCTCAGCAATCTCCAGCATTTGCCGATTTCACTGGTTAAAATCGACAAATCTTTTGTGCAGGAGCTGGGCGTATCCGGTGACGCCGAGCACATTATCCGGGCGATTATCAGCCTGGCCCACAGCTTACAAATGAGTGTGGTGGCGGAAGGCGTGGAAACCAAAGGCCAGCTGGAGTTCCTGCGCCAGCAGCACTGTGACGAAGTTCAGGGTTACTATTATGCCCGCCCGATGCCCTGGCAGCAGTTGATTGAATTCCTCGAAGAGCGCAACCGCCTCGCTTGCCTGCAGCAATAAGCCGCTGTACCTTTGCGCTTTGGCTTTTTCTGGAAGCGCAGCTTTTTTGTCCCTGCGTTTCCTCAACCGTGTTGAAGACGAGGTTGCATGAACAGTATTTCTAAGCGTATTGCGGACGAACTCGGTGTCCGGGAGCAACAGGTGAACGCGACGGTTGAGCTTTTGGACGGCGGCGCTACGGTCCCTTTTATTGCCCGTTACCGAAAGGAAGTGACCGGCTCACTCGACGATATCCAGCTGCGCGCTCTGGAAGAGCGTTTGCGTTATCTGCGGGAACTGGAAGGCCGCCGCGCAACCATTCTAAAGAGCATTGAAGAGCAGGGTAAGCTGAGTGATGAGTTGCGCGCGTCAATTGAGACAGCCGAGGCCAAGAACCGTCTGGAGGACCTGTATCTCCCGTTCAAGCCCAAGCGCCGCACCAAGGCCCAGATAGCTCGCGAGGCGGGTCTGGAGCCGCTGGCGGATGCCCTGTTTGATGATCCAGGTCATGATCCTGAAACCTTGGCCGGTGGCTACCTCAACGACGACGCTGGCATACCGGACACCAAGGCTGCTCTTGAAGGTGCCCGCTATATCCTGATGGAGCGGTTCGCAGAGGATGCCGAGTTACTGGGCCGACTGCGGGGCTTTATCTGGCAGGAAGCGCAGCTGAAAGTCAGCGTGATCGACGGGAAGGAAAGCGAAGGCGCTAAGTTCCGGGATTATTTTGATCATGTCGAGCCGTTGAAAAAAGTGCCGTCCCATCGGGCGCTGGCCATCCTGCGCGGGCGTAATGAGGGGATATTGAGCTACACGCTGGCGGTGGGAGACAGCGAGGAAGATCGCCGTCAGCCCCACCCGGCCGAGCAGCGTATTGCTGCACACTGGCAGATTCGTGACCAGGGCCGGCCGGCAGATAAATGGTTATCAGAGGTGGTGCGCTGGACCTGGCGGGTAAAACTCTCTACCCAGATCGAAACCGATCTGATGGCCCAGGTTCGTGAGGCGGCGGAAACCGAGGCGATCAATGTCTTTGCCGCCAACCTGAAGGACCTGCTGCTATTGGCTCCGGCTGGTCCTCGCCCGACCCTGGGGCTGGACCCGGGTCTGCGCACAGGGGTCAAGGTGGCGATTATCGACGGCACCGGTCAGGTTGCCGGCCATGGGGCCATTTTCCCTCATGCGCCCCAGAACAAATGGGATGTGTCGATTGAGCAACTCGCAAAATGGAGCCGGGAATACCGCATTGAGCTGGTGGCGATTGGCAACGGCACCGCCTCCCGGGAGACAGAAAAACTGGTGGCAGATCTCATTAAACGGTATCCGGAATTGAACCTGGCTCGCATTGTAGTCAGTGAGTCGGGCGCCTCGATCTACTCAGCGTCCGAATTTGCTTCCCGTGAGCTGCCGGATCTCGACGTGACGATCCGCGGTGCCGTATCCATCGCCCGCCGCTTGCAGGATCCATTGGCCGAAATGGTCAAGATCGAGCCAAAATCCATCGGGGTGGGGCAGTATCAGCACGATGTGTCACAAGTTCAGTTGGCCCGTAGTCTCGATGCTGTGGTGGAAGACTGTGTAAACGGTGTCGGGGTTGATCTCAATACAGCGTCCATCCCTTTGCTGGCGAGAGTCGCCGGTCTTAACCAGACCCTGGCGGAAAACATCATAGAATTCAGGAACCGTCACGGCGCCTTCCGCAGCCGTAAGCAACTGCTGGAAGTCGCCCGCCTGGGTGCCCGCACTTTCGAGCAGGCAGCGGGTTTCCTGCGTATTGCCGACGGTGACAATCCGTTGGACCGCTCCTCCGTGCATCCGGAAGCTTACGGTGTGGTGCAGGCTATCGCCAAAAAGAGCGGGCGGGATATCACTCAGATTGTCGGGGACTCCGCGTTTCTACGTACCTTGAACGCACAGGATTTTGTCACTGAGCAGTTTGGTCTGCCGACCATTCAGGATATCCTTGCAGAACTGGAAAAACCCGGGCGGGACCCTCGTCCGGAATTTCGTTCCGCCAGCTTCCAGGAAGGCGTGGAAACCCTGAAAGACCTGGAGCCGGGCATGGTGCTCGAAGGCACTGTCACTAACGTGACCAACTTCGGGGCTTTTGTGGATGTCGGTGTGCATCAGGATGGACTTGTACATATTTCCGCGCTCTCTCACGAGTTCATCAAGGACCCCCGTGAGGTGGTAAAGGCCGGCGACATCGTCAAGGTCAAGGTTATGGACGTTGACATCCCTCGCAAGCGCATTGCGCTGACCATGCGAATGGATGATCAGCCCGGAGCGCCCGACCAGAAAAGCCAGCGCCAGTCCCGTTCGGGTTCAACTGCCAAGCAGGAGAGCCGTTCATCTGGTCCTGCGAAGCGGGACGACGCGCCCCAGGGCGCCATGGCAGGAGCACTGGCCCAGGCCATGGCGTCGGCGCGCAAAGACAAACGCTAGAGCGCTCATTAGGGCTCGGTATTCTCAGAAACGTTCCGGAAAGTGGTGCAGGAGCCACTCCGGCATAACAGGAGTGATTCATGGGTGCATCCCGGCAGCAGCTTTTCGGACAGTTTACGTCGCAACAATGGGACGGCTTCCGGAAGGGTGTCGAAAAAGAAGGGCTGCGGGTGGACCGGAACGGCTTTATCGCGCAGACGCCACACCCGGAAGCCCTCGGTTCCACGCTCACGCACCCGAGAATCACTACCGATTACTCGGAATCCCTGCTCGAGCTGATCACACCGGTGTGTGACAGCACTGAATCCTTGCTGACCTCGCTGAGTGATACCCACCGGTTTGTGCAATCCCATCTGGGTGATGAGGTGTTCTGGGCGGCCAGTATGCCCTGTGAGCTCAATGGTGATGAGAGTATTCCGATTGCGGAGTATGGCACCTCGAATATTGGCCAGCTTAAACATGTATACCGCCAGGGGCTGGCGGTTCGTTATGGCCGCATGATGCAGAGCATTGCCGGCACCCACTACAATTTATCGTTTCCTGACAGTTTTTGGCGGACTTGGCAGAGTGCGCTGAATAACCGGCAAAGCCTGCAGGAATTCAAGTCGGATCAGTACTTTTGGCTGGTGCGTAATTTCCGCCGTCGCAGCTGGCTGCTGATGTACCTGTTTGGCGCTTCGCCGGCGCTGGATGCCAGCTTTGTGAAGGGCGCTGCCCACGACCTGTTCCGCTTCAATGAGACCACCTGGTTCGGCCCGGAGGCGACTTCCTTGCGGATGGGGGACTTGGGCTATCACAACAATGCACAGTCATCGTTGGATATCTGTTTCAACAAGCTCGGCACCTTCACCGACACTCTGGCAAGGGCAATCCAAACCCCGTGGCCGCCCTAT
>JBDNIR010000563.1:0-2093 GCA_041688195.1 Marinobacter sp. | reverse complement strand
TTCGCCGTTGAGCAGGTTTTGGATCACCTGTCCCAGAGTCTCTGCGTGTCAAGCATTGCTGACCTGGGTGAGGCCCTCTCAAATGCACCGAAAGGTGCGTCACTGGTCGAACCGGGTATCGACCGCGGGCAATCAGCAGCAGACAGCAAAACGCTCCAGGCCAAGGTGCAGAATGCAGGTGGTTTCAGGGACATTCTGGGGGCGATCGAGACGGCTGAGTCGCTTGCCGAGGCTCTGGCACGCCGCCAGCAGCTTTCTCCTTCCGGCAGTATCCTAACCCGCGACGGGGTGTGGCTTGGCCGTCACTGGTTACGTATGCCGCTATCCGATGCGGGCCAGATCGGAGTATTTGAACGCCAGCAAAAAGTGTCGCAGTTACAAAGTGATTACGAGTCCGCCGCAGGCGAACTTGAACAGCACCTTGCCCGGCTGGAAACATTGGAAGAGCAGACAACGCTTGCTGAAACAGAACAGGATGACGCCCGTAAAACGCTGAGTGATGCCGAGCGGTCGCTTGGTGAACTTACTTCACGAATCAGCGGTCTGAGGGCCCGGGGTGAACAGATCGATGCGCGCCTGCATCGTATTGTTGATGACTTCACTGACATCAGTGAGCAGTTGAGAAACCAGCAGGAATGGTTGGCTGAGGCTCGGTTTGAATGGCAGGAAGCGCTATCCCGAACCGAGGATAACGAAGAAGAGAAGGAAGGTCTGCTGGCTCGCCGCGACACCCTGCGGAAGAGCCTCGACTATCTGCGACAGCAGGCACGGCATGATCGCGACCACGCCCACCAGTTGCAATTGCAGGTACAGACCCTCGCCAGCCAGCGGGATGGGTTGCGTCAGACTCTCGATCGAATGCAGTTACAGCGGGAGCGGCTTGAAGAGCGTGTTGAGATTCTGCAGGAAGGTCGGGAGAGTGCCGAAGAGCCAGTGGAAGATCTTCAGCTCCAACTGGAAGGTCTTCTTGATCGTCGTCTGGCTGAAGAGGGAAAGCTTTCTTCCGCCCGGGATGCTTTAGAAGATATTGACCGGGAGGTTCGGGAGAAAGAGCAGGGCCGGGGTAGGGCTGAGCATGTCATCCAGGACATCCGGCAGAATCTTGAGAAGTATAAGATGGAATCCCAGGCTCTGGAGATTCGCTCAGACAACTATCTGGAGCAGTTGAAGGAGCTGGATGCCAGTCTCAAATCCGTGCTCGAAACCATGCCGTCGGAGGCCGGTGAATCAATCTGGGCGGAAGAACTGGAAAGTATTGCTGGCCGTATCCAGCGCCTTGGCGCCATCAACCTGGCGGCGATTGAAGAGCACCAGGTCCAGAGTGAACGCAAGAATTATCTGGACAGCCAGCACGAAGACCTGATCGAAGCCCTGGAAATACTGGACAACGCCATTCGCAAGATAGACCGGGAAACCCGGCAACGTTTCAAGGAAACATTCGACAAGGTAAATGGTGGCTTGCAGGCCCTGTTTCCAAAAGTGTTTGGCGGTGGTAACGCCTATCTGGAGCTAACCGGAGAAGATCTGCTGGAGACTGGCGTGACAATCATGGCCCGACCGCCCGGCAAGAAAAACAGCACCATTCACCTGCTATCCGGTGGCGAAAAAGCTCTGACAGCTATCGCGCTGGTGTTCTCGATATTCCAGCTTAATCCAGCACCTTTCTGTATGCTGGACGAGGTAGACGCGCCGCTGGACGACGCCAACGTGGCGAGATATGCCAACATGGTGAAAGAGATGTCCAGTCAGGTACAGTTTATCTATATCACCCACAACAAAATCGCCATGGAAATGGCGGATCAACTGATGGGTGTGACGATGCACGAACCGGGTTGCTCACGGCTGGTTTCGGTCGATGTTGAAGAAGCTGTTGCGTTGGCTGAAATATGATCGATAAGTAGTTGGTTTATTGGTAAAGGCTGCGTAGTAAAAGTGACAAAAAGGCCATGTTCGCAGGCGTTGCGTTGTATTAAGCAGCGGCTTTGCATAGAGTAACGACGTTACGCGATTCGCACACAGGACTGCATGATTATGTCTCTTAGGGAATGGTTAATTGCCATAGGTACCCTGGTCATTCTGGCCATCGTGATTGA
>JBDNIR010000562.1:0-8987 GCA_041688195.1 Marinobacter sp. | reverse complement strand
TCTGGCTGAAGCCATTGAGCCAGTGACCCCGCACCCGGACCTGTTTGCGCGGATCGAGCGCCAGATTGATGCCGTACAGGCAACGCCTGTGGCGGAACCTGCCGGCGCGACCGCATCAGACAATGTCATAGCGTTGCGAACTCGTCTCAGGCGTTGGCAATGGAGCACAGGCATTGCTTCGGCGGCGGCCGTGCTGCTGGTTGCCGTGCTGGTATTTCAGCCCCGCCCGGAACCAATACCGCAGTCGTTCGTGGCCGTATTCCAACAGAATGACCAGCAACCTGAATTTATGCTGTCAGTTGACCTGTCCACCCGCAAACTGAGCATCCGCCCGGTGACGGCGGAACCCCTGCAGGACAAGTCCTACCAGCTCTGGATCAAAGCAGATCCCCTCGGCCCGAACCCCCGCTCTCTTGGGGTACTGAACGATAACTTTGAGCTCGACCAGGCAACTGCACTGAGCGACTTCGATCCGGAGCTACTCAAGCAAGCGACCTTCGGTATCAGTATCGAACCCGATGGCGGCTCCCCCACGGGCCAGCCCACCAGCCCGGCGATCCACGGTTATCTCTACCCCACCGCCGGAGACATTCAAGAACAAAGTCAGTAAATGTTTTCACCGGCCTGAAACCTTCTGAGTATTCACCCGTAGCTGTTGGTACACCCATCGGGAACAACATGATGTTGATGGGGCACAACCCAATAGCTACGGAGAGAATGATGAAAAAACAACTGATGACAAGTGCATTCCTGGCCGCCACTCTGGCCTCTGGTACCACACTGGCCATGGACGACATGAAAGCCGGGGTTTGGGGTGAAAATCAATCGGTTGCTGATGGCACCGTTACCACCAAGAAAGTGGTTGCCGAAAGCAATGGCTGGCTCGTAGTGCACCGCACTGACGAGGGTGGCAAACCCGGCCCTGTGGTCGCACACACGCCGCTTCGAAAAGGCGAAAACACTGACGTCGCAGCCATTCTTACCGAAGAGGTCAACTCAGGCGACATGCTGATGCTGATGCTTCATAGCGAAGACGGCGGCATGAAAACCGGTATTTTCGAGTATACCCTCGGCGCCAAGGAAGACGGCCCGATCAAGAAAGACGGCAAGCTGGTGATGAAAACCATTACCGCAAAGTGATCGAACCGGCAGGGCTGACATGCGGCCCTGCCTATCCAAAACCTCCCTCCCTGTCTGACACCCACTTCAGTTCCTCATCTGCCCCCGGTTATAACGGGATTACTAGATCTGCTTGTTAACCACCTCAGACAGTTGGCTGCGGTTGCCGTCGGTGTCCAGTGTGCGGATGGCAAAGTACCAGGTGCCCGCATCCAGCTGGTCCACCAGCAACTCTTCGACCGAGGCATCGCCAACGGCGAGGGTCTGTGCCAGAGCGTCGGGGGCCACACCGTAGACCACCTCAAAGCCGGCAATCTCGCCCATACTGAGGCTCTCACCGTTTACCCGGGTCATCGGGGCTGTCCAGCTCAGCAAGGCGGCATTCGCAGAAACACCCACTTCCGAACCGGTGTCGTTGGTTGGCAGCTCATTGGTGCTGCCTGCGGTGTCGCCTCCGGTATTGCCTCCGGCACTGTCATCAGAGTTGCCACCTGCGTTGGTCTCAGGGCTGTCCACCACCTGATCATCTGAATTATCCGCAATAGCGTCTGTTGGCGTGCCATTGTCTCCATCGGACGTTACATCACCGTCAGTGGCGTCGTTATCAGTATCTGCAAGGCTGGTATCGGGTGCCTCATAGACATCAGCGATGGTTTTAAATCGCTGCATACTGCGGTATTCAACGATCACCAGTTTCTGACTGATAATGCTCGAGTCTGCCGCCATTTGAAGTTCAGAGGCCTGCAAGGTAGCCGCAGCGACGATATCCGACAACGCCAGGTTAACGCCGTTACCCAGGATATCGATCTGCCCATTGGCAGCCACCTGTGCCGTCATGTCGTTAAGCACATCGGCAATGCTCTGCCACTGCGGGTTCTCATTGACCAGTGCCAGAAAGGCCGCGTTAGTGATCGCCATCTGAAGACCATCGGCGGACACATCGTTCAGCTCGTCAAGCCGGGTCAGATCGGGCGGAGCCAGGCGCAATGCACCGGCGGCCAGCCCGAACCAGCCCTCGACAGCCTGATAGGCGCCCGCCAGCGATGTCGGGGAAAGGCCCCCAACGGCATTACGCTCTGCCAACGATACCGCCAGATGGGTCAACGGCGTCAGATACACGGTTTTCGCAGCCAGGTCACCGGCTCCGCGTAAAATGAAATCGCTGGGCAAGTTGAGCGCCCCACCAAATGCCACCATCCCGGCAGCGCCCTGGTCACACTGGGGAAAGACGTCACAGACCATGCGGGTGGCCTCGTCAGCCCGGATCTCTACGATGGCCCAGCCTTCAGCCTTGCCTGGCAAACGTAACTTGTAACGGCCATCGTCAGCGGTTCGTACCGACTCAGAGGCCACTCGGTCGACGGCGTACAACCCGGTTTCATCCGCCAACACACGATGAGCCGTCACAATACCCTGCTGAATCACACCTTTCACGGCAGTGCCCGCAAGCTGCACAGAAGGCTCATTAACACTCTGAGCTTGCGCGCTGACGGTGCCGTTATCGTCCTTAACCTCCAGACCACAGCCAGAAAGCAAAGCCACCATTGGTAGAATCTGCAGTCCCTGCTTTAACAATTTATTGCCGCAGTATGACATAGTTTTGCACCAGATTATTGACGACATGGGCAAATGATACAGCGGCAATTCATAGCTTAATGCGGCTTGGCTCCCTGTTTACCTCTATAAATTCGTCAGTAAAATGACGCTCATATAATAATGTTTAGATTATTTCTTGCCACCCGTGCTGAAAGTCCGCCACCAGCGGGCTCAAACAAAACACTCCCAGGACTGGAGAAAAAACAATGAAAATCAGCATCGCAAGCCACAGCACCGACCCCGGTGGATTACGTTTAGGAGGAAGATTTCACCTACCTTTCCCAGATTGAACCAGGAGACGTTTCAGGTACCGCTGTTGCCGTCGATGTTCAGCTTGGCCCCGACAACACTTCAATCCGGACCTCCGGGAGCGGCCCTCTAACCCGCTTGAGAGAACAACGGTTCTGACGGTGTTTGCTCATCCGCTGGGTGATATTTTTCCTCGTTACGTGCAATCACTGCGGTACCGACCAGGTCACCGGTCACATTCAACCCCGTGGCTCCCATGCCCACAAGGGCATCAATAGAGACAAGCAGCGCGACAGTTTCGATTGGCAGACCTACCTGCGCAAACACCGTCGCGATCATAACAATACCAGCACCGGGCACACCGGCCGTGCCGATTGAGGTAAGGGTGCCGATTAGCACAATCTCAACCATCGTTGTCCAGTCCAGAGGTATACCCACCACGTTGGCCGCAAAGACGGCGGAAATGGCGATACGGATAGCTGCCCCGTCCATATTGATGGTGGCGCCAAGCGGAAGACTGAAACCATAAATCTGTTGTGGAATTCCCAAACGCTGGGCCGCGTTCAGGGTCAGTGGCAGGGTGCCCGAACTACTCTGAGTCGCAAAAGCAGTCAGCATGGGCGTGCGGCTTCGCGGAAGAAACTCCTCAATGGCACACCGTAGAGGCGCATCAGCACGCAATAAACCAGCAAATGCAAAACCAGGGCGAGATATAGCACCAGGACCATGTCACCGAGGGCGAGAATTGTCTCCATTCCCTGCTCACCCGCAGTCTTTGCAACAATCGCAAACACGCCAAGGGGTACGTACTGCAACACCCCAGCCATCACCTTCATGGTGGTCTCGCTCAGCGCAATACCGAACACGATAGCAGTGAAGATGATGCCCAGCAGATTCGGTTCGGCAAAGGCTCCGAATATATTAGTGGGAACAATACTCAGGAGAACGCTCACCAAACCCGGATTCTCAGGCACCTCCACTTTCGCAGTATCATCCAGTGCCAGACCGCTTCCGGGGTCAAACAACGACGCCACAACCAACCCCACGATAATCGCCGTTGCCGACATTCGCCTGATTAATACCCACTACCGGTTCCGTGTGCGAGCGCCCCCTTCATATGCCCTCTTCATCGCTCCGTTCAGAGGCCTGCTCAAGAAGACCGAGGCACTCCACGAAGGCACCCGCTAATCGCCGCCAGTAGTTTCGACACGGCGTCGGCAACACTGTCGTCGTTCTTGATCACAAGACAATCCGGAGGAAGTTGCTGTTCCAACTCGTGGGCGCGGCGGATTCTGGCGTCAATTTCCTGCGCTGATTCTCGTCCGCGGAGCTCCAGACGTCGTTGTAACAGGGCTGGGTCAACACTTATAAGTACTGGAATGAGGGCGCTGCCGTAACGTGATCGCGCCTGATCGAAATAGCCGCGAGAACCATTCACGAGCACCTGACCACCCTGTGTTAGCCAATGGTCTATCTCCCGACCGATACCATAGCGGTAGCCATTTGCGGACCAGTACATAGCAAAGGCATCCATGGTGACCCGATGCTCGAATTCGGCTTCCGAGAGCCCGACATGCCTTTCCGTGCCGCCATCCGGTTCCCGGGTAATATAGCGGTGCGCCACGAGCGGGCTCAAGTTCTCGACATGGCGCTCCCGACAGCCTTGCAGCAGTGTGTCCTTGCCGGCGCCTGACGCTCCCATAATGTAAAACAGGCGGCCCAACCCAGCCTTGAAGGGCTGTTTACTGTTTGATCCTGACACCTTCAGCTCCTCAGTAGCTTCTCAATAAACGCGTTCACCACTTCGCCAGACGTTGTGAATAACCAGCAACTGACCTCTGGGTTCCACAAGTACCAGGTCCGCCCGTTTGCCCGGCTCGATCAGGCCGCGGTCCTGCAGGTTGGCGCATCGCGCAGGGGTCGCTGTGACGGTAGCGATTGCACGGGCCAGGTCATAATCGTTGTCTTCCATATTGGCCAGGCGGAAGGCCGCAGACTCCGCCACGTGTTCTATGGTGGCGTCGTCGTGGCTGGCGAGGGGAATGCCACGAGCCTGGCATATCGCAACGATTGCCCTGCGGTTACGGTCGCTGTGGAGAAGCGCCGATTCCTTGCGGGTGCGGGTAAAGGCATCCATCTCGATATTGCTCAGACCGTGTTTGCCCTGATAATACTGCCGGTATTTATCCTCACGGACGAACTGGCGCTGACCCGGGGTGTGGTCCATAACAGAGACGAGCTGCAAGAGCGGATTGTCGACCAGATCTTTGAACAGCGCCAGGGTCTCACCAAAGCTGACTTCACAGCGAAGGTGCAACAAGTGATCCGCCCGCAACATGCCCGCCTTCCGGGTTTCGGTGAGGGCATCGATCAGAGTTTGAAGATGGGTGAGCCGGTTGCTGTCATCCACTACATCACCGATGGAAAGAGCATCGAACACCGTGGTGATCCCGGAAGACACGATGTGGGCATCGTGAGTCAGAACCGTGGGATGGCTGGGCCAGATAACGCCCGGCCGTGGCGAAAAATGCTTTTCGAGATTATCGGTATGGAGCTCTACCAGCCCGGGTATCAAATAGGTGCCCTGGCAATTCAGGGCGCCTGGAGTCTGAGTATTGCCACGGTCCATACTTCTGATCAGGCCGTTCTGGACTTTAAGTGAGCCGATAAATACTTCTGTTTCGGTCACAATGCGGGCGTTGGTTAGCAGCAGCTCGCTTTTCTCAAGCTGCGGCCGCTCCAGGGTCAGGTCCATGGCGCTCATGCTGCTTTCTCCTTAACCGGGCTTGTGAGGGGTATCCGGCGGTCGGCCAGTTGTTCCCGCAGGCTGGCGTCGTGGAATATCCCAACAATGGCGGCGCCCCGGGCCCGGGCTTGCCGGATAAGTGACACCACCACGGCGCAATTGTCTGCGTCCAAAGAAGCCGTGGGTTCGTCCAGCAGGAGGATGGGGTAATCAACGACGAAGCCCCGGGCGATATTGACCCGCTGCTGCTCGCCGCCGGAAAAGGTCGAGGGCGCAAGGTGCCAGAGCGTCTCGGGTATGTTCAGCTGGCGCAGCAATCCGGAGGCTTTTTCGCGACAGGTCTCCCTGTTTATGCCCAGAGCCCGTAACGGTTCCATCACCACTTCGAGGGTCGATACCCGGGGAATAACCCGCAGGAATTGGCTGACATAGCCCAGGGTTTGCCGCCGAATGGTAAGGATTTGCCTCGGTGTTGCCGTCACCAAGTCTACAAGCTCGCCCTGGTGCCGAACACGAAGTTGGCCGGACTGGGGCTTGTAGTTGGCGTAAAGCGAGCGCAAGAGGGTGCTTTTGCCGGAACCGGAGCGCCCGTCCAGTACCACGCATTCACTGGCGCTGACGTCGAAGGTGACACCGCTAAGCACCGGGTAGGAAACACCCCCCTGATTGTGCAAGGTGAATCGTTTGTTCAGGTCGGTAACCTGGATCATGACCGTCATTGCAGTTCTCCAGTTCGATCAGAGTGCGGTATCACGGGGTCAACACCGAAGACACCAGCAGTTGGCTGTAAGGGTGTTGTGGGTCATCCAGGATCTGGTCGGTAAGGCCCTGCTCAACCACCTTGCCGCCACGCATGACCATGAGTCGGTGGGATAACAAGCGGGCCTGAACCGAGACGTCCAACCCGCCGGTAGGCTCATCCATAAAGACCAGCCGCGGCTGGGTGACCAGGTTGCGGGCAATCTGCAGGCGTTGCTGCATGCCGCCGGAAAAAGTACGGGGCAAATCATCGATGCGGGCGGTGTCGATTTCGACTTCCCGCAGCCAGGTTTCGCCCGTGGAACGCAATGTGCCGTAATGACGCTCACCAATGGCCATCAGCCGTTCACCGATATTGGCGCCAGCGCTCACGTTCATCCTCAGACCCGCGCTGGGATGCTGGTGAACAATGCCCCAGTCAGTGCGCAGCAGAAGCCGCCGCTGGCTCTCTGAAATGTCGTAGATGTCGAGTTTGTCGCCCTGTTTACCGATATATTCGATCCGGCCCGAGTCGGGCGTAAGCATCCCCGAAAGACACTGCAGTAGCGTGGTCTTGCCAGAGCCGGACTCGCCGACGATGCCAAGTACTTCACCAGGCCAGAGTTCGAAGTCAACGCCGTCAACGCCTTTGCCGGGGGCATAAAGTTTACGCAGGTTGCTCACTTTCAGCAGTGGTTCGGCCAGGGCCTCGTGAGATAGGGCCATTGCGGTGTTGGTCATACGGCCTCCTTACTCGCGCCGGTATGAAGGCGCTGGTTGCAATAGTCGGTATCAGAACAGATGAAAATGCGCCCGCCCTCATCGTCGATCACGACTTCATCGAGGAAGGAATGGTCCGAGCCGCAGAATTCGCAGGTCTGATCCCAGCCCTGGATCTCGAAGGGGTGATCCTCGAAATCCAGACTTTCAACCTGGGTGAACGGGGGGATGGCGTAAACCCGCTTCTCCCGACCGGCGCCGAACAGTTGCAGCGCCGGGCTGCCGTGCATCTTGGGGTTGTCAAACTTGGGTATGGGCGAGGGGTCCATCACATAGTGGCCGTTGACCTTGACCGGATAGGCATAAGTGGTGGCGATATGGCCGAAGCGGGCGATGTCCTCATACAGCTTGACGTGCATCACCCCGTATTCCTGCAAGGCATGCATTTTTCGGGTCTCGGTTTCCCGCGGCTCTATAAAGCGCAGGGGGTCGGGAATCGGTACCTGGTAGACCAGAATCTGGCCCTGGCTGAGCGGCGTCTCCGGTATCCTGTGGCGGGTCTGGATAACGCTCGCTTCACGGGTGGATTCCGTGGTGGCAATACCGGCGGTGCGGGCAAAAAATCGGCGTATGCTGACGGCATTGGTGGTGTCGTCTGCGCCCTGGTCGATGACTTTGAGAACGTCGTTCTGCCCGATCACGGTGGCGGTCACCTGCATGCCGCCGGTGCCCCAGCCGTAGGGCAGGGGCATCTCGCGGCCACCAAAGGGAACCTGATAGCCGGGCACTGCCACGGCTTTCAGCAGGCAGCGGCGAATCATGCGTTTGGTCTGCTCGTCCAGATAGGCGAAGTTGTAGCCGGTGCTATCCGTCTGGGTGTCAGGGTTGTGGTTAAGGGATGCGTTGGTCATGCCTGTTTCACCTCCTGGCGGCCTGATTTGCGCTCTTCAAACTCTTTCCGAAGCCGTCGCAGCAGTACCAGCTCAGACTGGAAATCAACGTAGTGGGGTAATTTCAGGTGCGACACGAAACCCGAGGAGTCGAGGTTGTCGCAGTGAGCGAGAACAAACTCCTCGTCTTGCGCCGGCGAGACCACGTCCTCACCGAGCTCCCGCGCCCGCAGCGCGCGATCCACCAGTGCCATCGCCAGTGCCTTGCGCTCGGAATTGCCAAACGCCAGGCCGTAGCCACGGGTGAAGCGTGGGGCTTCGGTTTCGGTGCCGATAAACTGGTTAATCATGTCGCATTCGGTAACCCGGATGTCACCGACGATAACGGCAAAGCCCAGTTCTTCCGGCGCGATTTCCACCGCCACTTCGCCCTGGCGGATTTCACCTGCGAACGGGTGATTGCGGCCGTAACCGCGCTGGGTGGAGTAGGCGAGTGCCAGCAGGAACCCCTCGTCGCCACGGGCCAGGGCCTGTAGGCGCAGATCCCGACCAGCGGGATAGTCCAGTGGTTGGCGGGTAAGATCGGCCGGTGCTTCGGGCTCCGCTGAATCGCCGGATTGAATGTGATCGCTATTAACCAGGGGGCTTTCAATCAGTCCCTCGCTGTTGAGGAAATCCAGCACCCGCAGGCAATCTTCCACCGTCTCGTCCGAGGGTGGTGTGGCGGCCCGCTCGCCATTGGCCAGCAAAGTAAAATCCAACAACCGATGGGTGTAATCGTAGGTGGCGCCTAGCACTTGGCCGCCAGGCAGATCCTTGTAGGCCGCTGAAATCCGGCGCCGGATAGCCATGGTGTTGGTTTCCACCGGCAGGGACGCGAGGAAACGCGGCAGGGTAGTGCGATAGGCCCGCAGAAGGAAGATGGCTTC
>JBDNIR010000150.1:0-8936 GCA_041688195.1 Marinobacter sp. | reverse complement strand
GAAGGTCTCTTCTTCTAACGTCCGGCGCGTTGAGATGATCGCACCGGCTTTGGGCTCGCGGGCACCGTACACAAGCCGCGAAACACGGCTATGGATAATGGCTCCGACACACATGGTGCAGGGTTCGAGCGTGACGTAAAGCGTCGCCCCAGGCAACCGATAATTGCCCACTCTCAATGCCGCATCTCGGAGGGCCCTGATTTCCGCATGGGCGGTCGGATCACAACTGGAAATAGGGGCGTTAAACCCGGCTCCGACTTCCCTGCCTTCCAGCACTACAACAGCTCCAACCGGCACTTCCCCGGCTTCTTCAGCTCGTGCCGCGAGCCGAAGCGCACGATTCATCCAATAATGGTCCGTTTCGTCGGCCTGGCCTGACACACTCGTCACTGCTTGATTCCTTGGTCATGGGACCGGAGGTGATTCTTAAACCGGCAATATACCATTCACCCAGCAGCGATCACATAAAGATAGCGCCAGCAGGGTCTATAACTTAGCCGCAACGGCAGCCTGCCTGGCCATCCAGCCTCGGACATCACTTCGGCATCAGATTGATGTCAATGTCGCAGTTAATAGACAACTGGGTGTCGGTACCCAACAATTGCTTCACCAAAGCATCCAGGTTCGATTTAGTGTCCTCCAGTTCCACGATACGTTGCTCAGCAAAGGTGTCCGTTGTACCAAAACGTTCGCGATGACTCCAGATATTGCGCTGGTGAAAGCTGATCTTATACTCGATCAGGCTCATAAGTACCTCTTTGGCTTCGTCCGGGCTGAATACTCCGCTGATTAATTTATACCCCCGGCTCTGTGCTGCGTTTACCATGGTCTTTGCCTCCGATGGGACTGCTTGTTGATTGATTTGTAACTCATGGCAATCAGTTTTTCCAACTCTGCCATTGTCCATCTCGATAGACCTCGATGCTGTCATCTTGCAGGCGCATTAAATGAATCCAGCGGTTACTTACCAGCTGCCGGACGATTTCATGCCGTTCGATGACTGCTTCTATTGCCCGGCCTGACGCCTCAATGACCACTGTCAGACGCAAAGGAGTATGCCGCCATTGCGTTCCGTCATTGAGCGACTGCCAGGGCAGACCGATGCGCAGGTCGCCGCCGTTGCCCTCAAAGACACCAATACGGCCGCCAACCACGTTGTGCAGCGTCTTGTTGCCGCTGCCGTAACGCTTGTTATCCACTGTGGAGGCGAAATATTGCATGTTGATCCAGTGGGTAACGATCATCGGGGCCGTCATGATCAGTTCCAGCAGGCTGCCGTCTTCATCCTGCCGGTCGTCATAGTCGTGCAGAAAACTCCGACCTTTGAGGTTGATGCTTCTTGTTCGGCTGCGCGGTGCCACAATGAACACCGCGTTATTGGCCAGGCCCCATTCAGGCCGTGTTTGCGACCAGTCGTCCGCACGTCTGGTCAGCTCACGATGCAGGACTTCCGGGCGATCAAGCAATTTACCCAACCCCAGGGCTGGTGCTCTCTCAGCACGAGCTGACTCGCTGGCGGCTCCAAGTTGCTGTTCCAGGAGTTTTAGGTCGTGCTGATGGCTGATCGGTAATTGGCCCAGGTCATGGAGCCGTATGTCGTCGGTCGTGGTGTTGTGCAAACCCGCGATGAAGTGTGTTGACTCAGGTAACTCGATGCCATGATTGCGCAACTGCTCACGCACCCTCGGGCAATTCAGCAGGCCTGCCAGAGCGCGGGCATTAATCTCACCGGTCTGACCACAGCATGCGCCGCAATCAAGCCCTGCCTGTTGCGGATTATTAATGGTCTGGCTACCGTGGCCAATCAGCAAAACGAGAGGCGCAAAGGTCTGGCCAAACCCCATCCCGCGGAGCACTTTCGCGGCCATGTCGGCCTGGCCTTCAACACCGCCGACGGCGGCCGCATCCAGAGTCGGCCTTAGCATCCCCACCTGGTCGCCATTCAGACCAACGGTTTCTTCAGAAACGCGAGCACTTGAACTCGGCAAACTGCGCTTCACCAGCTTGGCCAGGTAACCGATTCCGAGAGTTTCAACCAGACTGAAGGTAGACAACGGCACTGACTGGAAGGTTTGCCAGCCTGACATACCCCTCAGCTTGCTGAGCCGCTGATTAGCGATTCGGGTGTCGACATCACTGTCGCCTGAGCTGTCGGTGATGTGAAGCTGAGGCGCCAGCAGCCCGGGCAACTGCGGCCGACTCGCCTGGGTGCCCAGCGGCGCATAACTTATTGGCAGGCCAAAAAAACCGGCAAAACCGAGGGTCTGAACGTCTTTCGATTGGGCCTCCAGGTGACGCCGGAATACCTCAGAGCGCACATCGATACAGAAGGCCGCCTGCATGCTGGGAACCGTCTTCATCGGTTCCGGACCGGCGGAGAGCAATGCATCCACCAGACTGCGCTGGTAACTGATCTCTTGAGCACGCTGCCAGATCAGTTGGGTTTCAAGTGCAAAGTCGCCGGTGTTCCAATCATGATTCAGCCAATCTGACATCCAGGCTGACCAGACCGAATCCGGACTTCGTGCGCCGTCATCCAGCAAGGTCTCCCAGCTGAGGCGAATGGCTAGAAGATCAACCAGGGTGTCATCGTCCTGGCCATCCAACTGCTTTTGCCAGCGCAGATAGGCACACCAGGAACCCCAGCCGCCGATTCTCAGGATCAGCGCCTGAAGATACCGGGACCATTCAGCTTCGGGGATATCAAACCCGACGAGGGACGATAGAATCTGATCAACAGGCTCAACGGCCAACAACCCTGCCCGCTCTGGAATTCGCGATTCACCCATCAATAGCTGAATGCTGCGATCCTTGCTGATGCTGCGCTGCCAACTTGAGTAAAGCGACTCACCCTGGCCTGGATGCCAGTCCGCCTGCTGATGATCGAAATAGGCCGCGCAGAATTGCGACACCTGATGGGTAATGGTGTCGAACCAGGATGGGTGTCTTTGCAGATCTCGGCGGCGATCGATCTGATCACTCAGGAGTGCCAGAGGCTGGGGCCAGACTGACCCCTTGTCCAAAACCCCGATGAGCTGCTCGGACGTCATCCCGATGCTATTTTCAGACATCGCCTCGCTCAGATCATTGGCCGTAATCTCACCGCTGGTCCAGGCCCGACGATAGTAATCGATAGGCATGGCCAATGGAGAACCGGCCAGCTTCGCCAGCGTTTTTGCGGTCTCATCGAAGGAGTGCTGGACGTGTCCCCAATAAGGATTCACCGCAATCAGCCTGTCTAGCGGCCAGGATGGCGCAATGCTGTCTATCGCGGACTGGATCGCCTGCTTCAAGGGCTCACTCTTGGTCGGGATTGCTGTCGCAGAAGCGCTCATGGCAGTTCTCCTTTCGGGCTGGAGTAACGGTTAACCAAGGTTTCAGCCTGTGTCGGGCTAAACTTGACCGGCCAGATTTTGAACGTAAGTCGGGTAAACGTCTCGTCGAGGTAAAACCCGGCGTAGACCCATGGGAAAAACGCACTGGCGAATTGCCCTTCAGGATATCGACGTAACCATATCTGACAGGCATAGAAAGCGCTGAAAACAAGCACGACCCAGACTATAAGCGGAGCAGCGCTGCCAGCAGAGTCAGACACCAGCTCAGCGAACAACACATGCCAGATCATATAAAACTGAATCAACACAAGCGCGGAAATGACGCCACGTGTCAGCTGGTGGGGCGTTAGCCCTTGCTCTAACCACATCAGGGAAGCCAGACCCAGAGCCAGAATAAAAAGCGCGATTGTTGGCACAGTCACTGCGGGCAGGAACAACTGCCAGACCAGAAGGCTTCCAACCACAAGTACCGCGCTGGCAACAACCGCTGCGCCGTACAACAACAGCGATCGGTCTGAAGCCGAGGGTTCAAACAGGCTATTTCTGCGGACGCTATTGACCGTGTCACCCGAGAACAGGAAGGCATGGGCTTTATAGAGTGAGTGGGCAACCAGGTGAAGCAGAGCCAGTGCGTACAGACCCAGGCCTATCTCCATAAGCATAAATCCCATCTGAGCACAGGTTGACCAGGCCAGACGCACCTTGATGCTTACCCGTGTGAGCATAACCAACCCTGCAAGCACGGCGGTACAACTCCCGACTATCACCAGCAACGCCTGAGCAACCGGCGCTAAAGACAATAGTTCTGCCAGGCGAATCAACACAAACCCGCCGATATTTACAACGCCCGCATGTAATAACGCGGAAACGGGAGTGGGCGCCTCCATGACCTGTATAAGCCAACCGTGAAGGGGCAGTTGCGCCGTTTTCAGAATAGCGGCCAATGCAAACAAAACAGCGGCCAGGTGAAGAGATACGGGCAGAGAGGTCACCCCGGCAAGGTAAGAGCTCAGCCCATCCAATGCCAGAGTGCCGGTCGAGTAGTAAACTAACCCTAGCGCGAGAGCCAGACATATCTCGGCCAGGCGACTGACCAGGAACTTTTTGTGCGCGGCAATCTGAGCGGCTTTTCGCTGACGATAAAAGATCAACAAATGATGCAGCCCCAAACTTGTGCCTGTCCAGGCCAGCGCAATGATCAACAGATGCCGGCTGACTACCAGGAGACCTACACAAAGTAGGGTAAACAGCATGGCACACACAAAACCAGCCTGCTCGGGCTCACCCTCCAGATAACGAGCACTGTAATTAATGATCACCCAGCCAAGAGCCGCCACCAGATTCGCGCAAACCAGTCCGACTGCATCTGGCGCAACGGGGTCAAACGTAGCCCCCACGGCAGCACCGACTGTTGCAATCAATGCCAGAACACTCGTCAGTCTGGCGACCTGCCAGTAACGGGCCGAATGCATCAGGACCCAGAGACTCCCTATGCCGTATATAATGGGCAATATCCAGCTACCACTTACCTCCATGACTCGTCTTCCTCTGCTGCTTTTTCGAAAACTTGACGGGAACACAGACGATAATGGCGCGTTAGATTGGTTATGTATAATATATTGTATTGAACATTACGTTCTATAAAAGAGAACAGTTAAATGAGGCACCTCAACTACCACCACCTGTTTTATTTCTGGAGCGTTGCAAAGGAAGGCAATCTAACCCGCGCGGCAGAGCAGTTAAATGTGTCGCAATCAGCGCTATCCTCCCAGATCCGACAGTTGCAGGATCAACTCGGATACGCCTTGTTCAATCGCGAAGGCCGTTCCTTGCGACTGACAGAAGTGGGGCACCTGGTACTCGAGTATGCTGAGAATATTTTCAGGTTGGGCAGCGAACTGCTGGACCTGACAGAGAGCGGAGAGTTGCAGCGATCACAACGACTCAGGATCGGCTCTGTCGCCACATTATCGAGGAACTTTCAGGAAAACTTTCTCCGCCCGGTCATCGACGAAGCAAAGATAAAACTGGTGATACGCTCGGCCAGTCTGGAGGAATTGTTAGATCAACTACGGGTTTATAAACTGGATTTGATACTGTCCAATCGCCCGGTATCGGCCGATCGATTGACGCCCTGGCGATGCCAGCAAATTGCTGCACAAAGCGTCTGCATTGTCGGGCCTCCAGGCCCTCAAGCCCGGGCGTTTCAGTTCCCACAAGACCTGAAAACGCATCCACTGATAGTGCCAGGACCCAGTAGCGATATCCGCAACCAGTTCGACCTTTTATGCGAGGAACATGGAATTGACGTGCAGCCACACGCCGAAATTGACGACATGGCGATGCTTCGACTGGTAGCACGCGACTCAGGCGCCCTTGCCGTGGTGCCCGAGGTCGTGGTTCAGGACGAGCTACTCAGTGGGGCACTTGAAAAGTATTGTGTATTAGACGGCATTGCCGAACGCTTTTACGCCATTACCGCCAAGCGCCAGCTCGAATTCCTGGCACTTACTACACTGTTAGAGAGGTCCCGGGGAAACACACCGGATGACCAAGTCTGAACAGGTGGTGCTGACCTTCATTCCCACTCGATCGTAGCGGGAGGCTTGGATGAAATATCGTAAGTCACCCTGGAGACGCCGGAAATTTCGTTAATGATTCTGTTCGATACCGTTTCCAGTACTTCGTACGGTAAGCGCGCCCATCGAGCTGTCATGAAATCTACCGTTTCCACCGCCCGAATCGCAATGACGTATTCGTAACGCCGGGCATCGCCAACCACCCCCACGGATTTGACTGGCAGGAAAACGGCAAACGCCTGACTGGTCTTGTGATAAAGATCAGCCCGGTGCAACTCTTCCAGGAAAATGGCATCAGCCCGACGCAGGATGTCCGCGTATTCCTTCTTTACCTCGCCCAGAATCCGCACGCCCAACCCCGGTCCAGGGAACGGATGTCGATATACCATATCGTAAGGCAGGCCCAGCTCCAGGCCGATTCTGCGCACCTCGTCCTTGAAGAGCTCACGCAGGGGCTCTACCAGTTTCAGCTTCATCTTCTCCGGCAAGCCGCCCACATTATGGTGGGATTTTATGACATGCGCCTTACCGGTTTTAGAAGCCGCGGACTCGATGACATCCGGGTAGATGGTGCCCTGGGCCAGCCAGTTCACATCCTGGATTTCCGTGGCGTACCGGTCGAATACCTCGATGAAGCTGTTACCGATGATCTTCCGCTTTTGCTCAGGATCATTGATACCCTTGAGGCGCGAGAGGAAAAACTCTTCAGTGTCGGCCCGGATCACCTTGATGCCCATATTACGGCCGAACATGTCCATGACCTGGTCACCTTCGTGCAGGCGCAGCAGGCCATTGTCCACAAACACACAGGTGAGCTGGTCGCCGATTGCCTTGTGCAACAAGGCTGCCGTAACCGAGGAGTCGACACCCCCGGACAAACCCAGTAGCACCTTCTCCGAGCCCACCTGGGCCCGGATCTGGCGCACGGCATCGTCGACGATCTTTGCCGGTGTCCAGAGCGCATCACAGGCACAAATATCCAATACGAAGTGCTCGAGGATACGCTGACCCTGCAGGGTATGGGTGACCTCGGGGTGGAACTGAACACCAAAAAACTTGCGTTTGAGATCTTGCATCGCAGCGATGGGCGCGCTTTCGGTCGAAGCCAGCAACTCGAACCCGGCAGGCATACTGACAACCTTGTCCCCATGACTCATCCAGACATCCAACAGAGACTCGCCCTGGCTGGTGAGGTGATCGGTGATGCCGTCCAGCAGCGCGCCTTCAGCCCGGACCTTGACCTGGGCATAGCCGAACTCCCGCTTGTCGGAACTGGCAACCTTGCCACCAAGCTGCTCTGCCATAGCTTGCATGCCGTAGCAGATTCCAAGCACCGGAATGCCACGAACAAACAATCCGTCCGGCGCTCGCGGCCCGCCAAGCTGAGTTACAGATTCCGGGCCACCGGCCAGAATCATGCCCTTGGGCGCAAACTCGGTCAGTTCCTCATCGGTGATATCGAACGCTCTGACTTCGCAATAAACACCGATTTCACGAACCCGGCGCGCAATCAGCTGGGTGTACTGGGAACCGAAATCGAGAATCAGAATGCGGTGGTCGTGAATATTGTGGGCCATGAAATCCTCAGATCAGAAAGAAAAAAGCGCGACTCACAGGGTAAGTCGCGCTTGTCAGACATCGATTACCCGATGCGGTAGTTGGGCGATTCTTTGGTGATGGTCACGTCGTGAACGTGGCTCTCCCGCATGCCTGCATTGGTGATCCGGACAAACTCCGGTTTGGTGCGCATTTCATCCATGGTGGCGCAGCCGGTGTAACCCATGGATGCTCGCAGGCCGCCCATCAACTGATGCACGACGTTGCGCATCGGGCCCTTGCAGGCAACGCGCCCTTCGATGCCTTCAGGCACCAGCTTGTCAGTGCCCTTGCTGGCGTCCTGGAAGTAACGGTCACCAGAGCCCTGCCCCATGGCACCAATCGAACCCATGCCGCGATAGGCCTTGTAACTGCGGCCCTGGAACAGTTCTACCTCACCCGGTGCTTCGTCGGTGCCTGCCAGCAAGCTGCCGATCATTACGCTATGTGCGCCCGCTGCAATGGCCTTGGAGATATCGCCAGAGAAGCGGATGCCGCCGTCAGCAATCACCGGTACACCCCGTTCTTTCATCGCCGCCGCAACGTTGGATACGGCGGAAATCTGTGGCACGCCAATGCCTGCCACAATTCGGGTGGTACAGATCGAGCCGGGGCCAATGCCGACCTTCACGGCGTCGGCACCGGCGTCAGCAAGGTCAATCGCCGCAGCAGCTGTGGCGATATTGCCACCGATAACCTGAACGTCCGGAAAGGTTTCCTTGATCCAGCGTACACGGTCAATCACGCCTTTGGAGTGGCCGTGGGCGGTGTCTACAACGATGACATCAACGCCAGCCTCAACCAGAGCAGTGACCCGGGCATCGGTGTCTCCGGCGGTGCTGACCGCTGCGCCGACTCTCAAGCGGCCCTGATCGTCTTTGCAGGCCAGCGGGTAATCCTTGGCTTTCTGAATGTCTTTAACGGTAATCAGGCCTCGCAGCTCAAAGTGGTCATTGACCACCAGAACTTTTTCAATCCGGTGGCGATGTAACAATTCCTTGACGTCCTCAAGGTCTGCGCCCTCTTTCACGGTTACCAAGCGCTCTTTGCCGGTCATGATATCGCGAACCAGAGTATCCATGCGGCTCTCGAACCGGATATCACGGCCAGTCACGATGCCTACCAGGTCCCGCCCGTCCACGACCGGCAGCCCCGAGATTCTGTTGGCCGTGGTGATGTCGACCAGCTCACGGACGGTGGTATCCGGGGCAACGGTGATTGGGTCTTTGACTACTCCACTCTCGTACTTTTTCACCTTGCGAACTTCACCGGCCTGCTGCTCCACTGACATGCTCTTGTGCATAATGCCGATGCCGCCTTCCTGCGCCATAGCAATGGCCAGATCCGCATCTGTGACTGTATCCATCGCCGACGACAACAAAGGAATGTTCAGTTTGATGTCTCTGGTCAGCCAGGTTTCCAGGCT
>JBDNIR010000149.1:0-6608 GCA_041688195.1 Marinobacter sp. | reverse complement strand
TTTTTTCTGATTAACTTTTTTACACGCTACCTTCTGGGCTTTGGTGGAGTGACTGTTTCGCTAATTATTGCGGCGGTCGTTGCAGTCTACATCAGTTGGTCCGTTGCGCGCGCCCTCGGACGTGTGCCAACCAGTGAAGAGCGCTCCCAGGCACTGTGGTTTTACATCGGGTTTCTTGGAGCGCTATTTCTGGCCTGGAGTCTTTATGTGTCAATGCTGGCAGGTTTTGACGGGGCCGCCATTGCCATTCTGCTGTTGCACTTCCTGCCTTATCCTGCGCTGGCTCAGCTTTTTCTGACAGACCGTTTTGTTCGAAAATTTCTGAAGAATAAAGAAACACCCGAACGCTAGGCGTTTAACGCCTGCCCGCTCTTAGCCGGTCCGACCAAACATGCGCTCAAAAAAGCCGGAGGAGCGGACATCTGGAATGGGCAAGCCAGCCTCTTCGTCCATCGCTCGCCGCCAGAACACGTCAGGGTCATCGAGGTGGGCCGCTTTTACTTTGTCAGCTTCTTTAAACGAGTTATGGTCACCAGTCAGGCCGAGCTCGATGAGTTCGAGGCTCCAAAGGTAAACGGCTGAGCGAATGGTGCGCAGCATCTTGCAGTAAGAAATCCGGCTGATGGTGATCGCTAGATCCCCGGTCTGATTGATCTGAGATCGCAGCAGCACTAGCCGTTCCGGGGACGGTTTGATCTGATTGCCGGTGCCTTTCTTGCAGTTCATGCATACACGTTCAGTAACTTTTACGCCCTTGCTGATGTCGACGCTGCCGAAGTCAAGGTTCTGCTGCTCGTCGACCGGCGCGGGTATCCAGCCGTATTGAGGGTACTTGGCCATAATGTGGCCCGGGATCTCGCGGCGATAGGGTGGCAGTGGTTCGCCCTCCGGGTAGCCCTCGAACTCTACCCGAAGCCAGCCAGCCATTTTGCGGTGGCGAAGCATCATAGCCAGGGTAATTGCTGCCGGCATAATCTCAAAAAGAGGGTCACCCTCATCCTTTATACGCTCTTCAAGGTGGTTGATTGATGCGGACATCACGCACTCCTCGCATGATCGAAATGGCGGTTTGGGTAATCCAGGTGGCCATTTGAATTTGTTGTTTTAAAACCCCCTTGCTGCAGCCAACAGGAGACATACTCTTGACCTTAGGCCTGGTTATACTTCCGTTCAATTGTAAAACCGTTGCGCTTCGTAACAGGTAGTAAAGTGAGGTTAGCGTCTGTTGGTGCCAACGGGCGAAAACAGGGCCTGATCGGCCAGGGTGTTACATGCCCGCATTGGTGCTTTCAAAGATTTTATCCGCAGAGGCAGCGACAAAACCGGAGTAAAGCTGGCCGTCGGGTTTTGGGTAACGTCGCGCGAACTCGTAAAAACAGCTGGGAATGGTTCGGGTCTGATCACTGAAGCGGACTTCGATCCTGTCAGCCATGGTAGACGACTGCTCCAGTAATTCTTCCGGTGAGCCTTTCACTTCTCCACCTGAACTGTTCACCACGTAACCTTCACCTTTTAGCACCTTGTTGATATCTTCAACCGAGTGGAAACGGGCCAGATGGTTGACGCTGACCGTGAAGTGCTTGGCGTAGAGTTTTTTCGCTTCAAAATGATAATCACCGCCTTCGGTGTAGCCCAGGGCAAGAAAGTGCTCAGCGAGCTTACTCAGGTTCACTTTTTCAAGATTGAATGTGCGGAGCGCTATGTGGTCGTTAACAATTTCGCTGCCCTGAGTGTCCCCAAGTAGGCGATGAATCTTTTCAGCTGATGGGGTGACCTGGCGATAGTTATCCCACAGGTGGCGAAACAGGGTTGTGCTGTCTGAGTGCATACGGTCACTCCTTAATGGGCGTGTTAGTTGGCGTAAATCGATGTGTTCAATGCAGTGCCCAATGCCGTGTCAACATCCGGTAGGATGCGTGAACCGGTTGCGGTCAGTTGAAGACATCGTGCTGATCCTCCGTGCTCCAAACCGAGCGAGTTGACCAGCGTTGCCGGTAGTTGTAGCAGGTTATGCTGGGGCAAGTAAGTGGCCTGATCGGTCACTGTTGCCCGGAACTCGCCGGTTTGGGTGTTTGCTATGGCCAGCAACTCGGGCGGATTTTCATTCTTGTGTCGGCTGAGCAAGGGCGTGCAGGCATCAACGGCTTGCACCTGACATTGGACGGACATGGCGATGCTGTTGATCTGGCTGAATTCTGCCTCGACAGTGGGTCCGGCATCAAACAGATCGACATAGCCTTTATGGCGAAAACCTTCACCCTCAAGCATATGAAGTGCTGGCCGGGTTTTCTTATGAACCTGGCCGATAACCTCCCAGGCTTCTTTGCTCAGCAGGTGGGTGTAAAGAGGATATTTAGGCATCAGTTCGGCGATAAAGCCGTTGTTGCCTGTTCCCACCAGTTCGGTGACCGCGGCAAAGTCCAGATCAACAAAATGCTCATTGAGCCAGTCCCAGAAGGGGGAGCGGCCGTCCTCCGTGGAAACCCCACGCATTTCAGCAATGACGGTGTTGGCAAAGCGCCGGGGATGCTGCGCCATGAAGAGAAAACGGACCTTTGACAGCAGTTTGCCAGCATGGGCGCGGCGGAATTGTGGGCGCAGGAAAAGAGTGCATACCTCGGTACAGCCGGTGTAGTGGTTACACATGTTCAACACATCAATGCGCTTGAATATGCCGAGCGTACGGGAATGATGCACCAGCTGGCTCTTGTGGTAGTGATATAGCGGGCTGTCGAGGCCAGCGGCGGCCGTAATGCCGGAGACTCCCATAACGTCTCCGGTCAGTTCGTCCTCCAGCACAAAGAGATAGCTTTGCTTACCGGGCTCCCGAACGTCGGTGCCGAAGCTGTCGATTGACCGCTGAATTTTACTGCCCAGGTAGTCGGAATCGTCCATCAGGGAGGTGAACCCGGGACCTGATTCGATCGCCATTTGATGTAAGGCTGGCAGATCCTGATGGGAGATAGGTCGAATAATCATGGCTGGCCTCCTGTATGGCGCCAGTATGAAGGGTTCCTATGTCGTTTTGCAGTTCCAGATTGATCGAAATAGTGAGACTATTGATCAAAATAACGGAAAAAATAATCATTATGATAAATCAACAAGACCAGAAGCTGATCATGCTGTTGCGACAGGACGCCCGAATGAGTATTTCGACTCTTGCCCGGGCGATGGATATGTCACGCTCCACGGTGCAGAACCGGATCACAAGGCTGGAGGCCAGCGGTGTTATACGTGGCTATTCTCTTGAATTGGGAGGGGAATATTCAGCCAATCAGGTTGATGCTCATGTCTCCATCAAGGTTCATCAGAAACTCACAGCCCGCACCAATGCCTCGCTGGAGCAGATTGGTCAGGTAGCGCAGTTGTATTCCGTCAGTGGTGAGTACGACCTTATTGCCATCGTGCAGGCACAATCTCTTGAAGCGCTCAGCGCTGTGCTGGACGAGATCGCTAACCTGAAAGGGGTAGAGCGGACGAATTCGGCCGTGGTGTTGGAAGCCCGGTTTCGACGCTGATTTGCACATCGATTACAGAATCGAAGTCTGACCCGAACGTGACAAATCAGTTTCATGGCTGGGTCGGAGCGTCAAGCCTAGTATTGGAAAAATACCCGGCAAAGCGCCATACTGTTGGTCTGGATATTAACGACACGACCAATGGAGACGAACGCATGAGCAGCAACAAAGAGTTGCAGGCACTGAAGGAAAAATACGTTGCCGCTGGTGCAGCAAGCCCCAACGAGCAGTTTGCTGATCACGCGAAGAACGCTGAATTATGGGATGCCGACGGTAAACGGATGATCGATTTTGCCGGCGGCATTGGTGTGCTGAATCTGGGTCATCGCCACCCGAAGGTGGTTGAAGCGGTTAAAGCCCAGCTCGATAAAGTCATGCACACCTGCCAGACCGTTATGCCCTACGAGGGTTATGTGAGAGTGGCTGAAAAATTGAGCCAGATAGTACCGGTTCGTGGCCACGCCAAGGTAATGCTGGCGAACTCTGGCGCCGAGGCGCTGGAAAATGCCTTGAAGATTGCCCGTGCCGCAACCGGCCGGACCAACGTGATCTGCTTCGACGGCGGTTATCACGGCCGTACGTTCATGACCATGGCCATGAACGGCAAGGTTAACCCCTATCAGACCGATTTTGGCCCCATGCCTGGTACCGTCTTCCGCGCGCCTTATCCGGTGCCTTATCACGGTGTCAGCGAAGACGAAGCGCTTCGTGGTCTGAAAATGGTCATGAAAACCGATGCGAATCCGAAAGATACTGCAGCGATCGTGATTGAGCCGATTCTGGGTGAGGGCGGTTTCTATGCAGCGCCTCATACGTTTCTGAAGGCGATTCGCGATATCTGTGACGAGCACGGCATCCTGATGATTGCGGATGAAGTGCAGAGTGGTTTTGGCCGTACCGGCAAGATGTTTGCCATTGAGCACAGCGGTGTTGAGCCGGACATAATGACCATGGCCAAGAGTATGGCCGATGGTATGCCGATATCGGCGATTGTCGGCACTGACAAAATTATGGACAGCCCCGGCCCCAATTCCCTGGGTGGAACCTACACCGGCAGCCCCACAGCCTGCGCTGCGGCATTGGCGGCGATGAAAGTCTTTGAAGATGAAGATATTCTCGGTATGAGTCAGCGCCTGGGTGAGAAACTCAAAAGCCAGTTTGCGGATTGGCAGGACCGTTTCAGCCATGTGGACAATGCCCGTAACGTCGGCCCGATGGCCGCGTTTGAGCTGGTAACGGACAAAGCCAGCCGTGAACCCCGAGCCGACTTGGCTGCAGCGGTCACCAAGAAGGCTAAAGAGAAAGGCCTGATTCTGTTGAGCTGTGGCATGTATGGCAACACCATCCGGTTTCTGATGCCGATCACCATCGAAGATGATGTGTTGGAAGAAGGTCTGAAAATCGTTGAAGAGGCACTTAGCGAAGTGTCCTGATATCGACATTTTTCCCCCATCGTGGCGGACCGCCGATGAATACTTTGCCAATACCGTGCGACTGCGCCGCGGGGAGGAGAACAATGCATTCGTTGCAGCTACCTAAAAAGCCCACATCCTGCAGGGAAGAGTTCGGTAAAGTCTGCTGCCCATCTTTCATCTCAGCTCTGCGGTGCCGCCGGGCCTTGCCACGCCAGCTTATTACGAACCTGCCGATATACTGACTTCAGGTTTCTGCTTGCAAAACCTGCCGCCTGACGTGCGGCTGCCCTTGTATGCTGTGCCCGGACATCGGTGCTGTTATGCAGGATGCTGGAGGGTACAGGGTGAAGGGTGCTTTGGTTCTGGTAGTTCATGGTGATTTACCTCCTTTCTCGCTGCGTTGAAGTCGTCATCGACTTGTTATGCGTACTTTAAAGGTTTATTTTTGCAGTCTAAATACGTTAAAACTCATACTTCACTTGCAAAAATGCAGCAACAACGAAGGGACACAGATATTGCCCTGAGGCCAACGAACGAGTCCCAGGAAACCCTGGTCGGCCGACGCATTGGCGTGATTGAATCTGCAATATATGCCTCGGCTGACTATATCGATAGCCATCCATTATGTCGTTGACGAGGTTCCATGGCCCGTTTTAATCAGATAGGTACCGCCAAAATTCCGGGACAAGGCACCGAATTACGCCTGCTCCAGCGCAATGACGAATTTTCCATCAAAATTGCTGGCGATACCGGTGAGCTGATGAATAGTCGCTTGCATGGCTCTGAAGATGCGTTGGCGACGCTCGCCTGTGAGCGCATTGCCGATATTGCCCGGCCCCGGGTTTTAATAGGAGGGCTCGGCATGGGGTTTACCCTGGCGGCTGCTTTGCAGGTCTTGGGCGAGGACGCTGAAGTAACCGTGGCGGAGTTGGTGCCTGAGGTTGTGGAGTGGAACCGGGGCCCGCTTGGCGCGGCAGCAGGTAATCCGTTGTCAGACCCGCGGGCGCGGGTTCACATTGGTGACGTCGGCGAGTTGTTGAAAGCCTCCACTGGGGCCTGGGATGCGATTTTGCTGGATGTGGATAATGGCCCCGAAAGCCTGACCCGAAAAGAGAATGACTGGATATATTCGGTCCCTGGCTTGACCGCCGCTCAATCAGCGTTGCGCCCCGAGGGTGTAGTGGCCTATTGGTCCGCCGGGCAGGACTCTGGCTTTACCGAGCGCCTGCGTAAAACAGGATTTGCAGCCGAGGCGATTACCGTCCGGGCTCACCGCCCCGGCAAAGGTGCCCGGCATGTTATCTGGCTGGCCTGGTAGCAGGTTTTTTTGTCGGCGCAGTTGCCCGTCCCGTCCCGTCCGGACCGGCACTGAAAATGATATGCTGGGCACCCGTTTATTTCAGGAGTATCCAGCAAACCCATGAAAATCATCATCCGCTATTTCTTCCGTACTCTTCGGCTGGTCCTTACTCCATTTATGCTGCTCAGTGAAAAGCTCAGCACCCCAAAACCCGCCGCGCGTTCCAGCGAAGAGCAGGCCGAAATCGATCGTGCCTGTCAGGAACTGGCACTTTATCAATTCAGTGCCTGCCCGTTCTGCATTAAGGTCCGCAAGGAGATCGCGCGCCTTGGCCTGAATATCGAAACCCGCGATGCCCAGCATGACGGCGAGCAC